>JAVVPJ010000287.1:264-501 GCA_036655815.1 Oscillospiraceae bacterium | reverse complement strand
TGAGCAAGAGACTAAGGACTTTGCACGCAGATATTTAGTAAATGAGGATATTGAGCGAAATATAGAGGAGATGTCCTTTAAAAATTTGCTTTCGCAACTGGATAATCAGGATGTTTACACCATCTATTGCAGTTTAAATGAGGCAGACGGCAGTATCAGCCGCAAAAAATTGCAGTTTTCATATTTGGACGCATCTCGCAAGCAGATTATCTTGACAAGAAGCGACATCACCGACAT
>JAVVPJ010000287.1:0-254 GCA_036655815.1 Oscillospiraceae bacterium | reverse complement strand
AACAGGCTAACGCCGCAAAATCGGAGTTTCTATCCCGTATGAGCCACGAAATTAGAACGCCTATGAATGCCATCATCGGAATGTCTGCCCTTGCCGCCGGCTGTATTGATGACCCAAAGCAAGTGTCGGAATATATTTCAAAGGTGGGCATTTCCGCACGGTTTCTGCTTTCCCTCATCAATGACATCTTGGATATGTCAAGAATTGATAGCGGCAAGGTGCTCATACGTCGGGAAAAAATCCCCTTTGAAGAA
>JAVVPJ010000286.1:0-505 GCA_036655815.1 Oscillospiraceae bacterium | reverse complement strand
CCGGACAAAGGGACGGCAGCCTGTCTTTCAGTATTAACCGCCGCTTCGCAGCACTCTTTCATCCATATTTGTGCTGACGCATTAGCGGCAGAATGGAGATTTTTATGAGAAAGTTACAGTATATATTGCCGACCATTCTAATAATACTTGTATTATGTGCATGTTCAAGCAGAAATGAGGTGTCAAAAGTGAATGATAACAACCCCGATAATTCGTTGGTTAATTCGAGATCTGATGCACTAAATGAGGACGACGACACAAAAAAAGCGATTTCTCGTCTAGAAGAAATATTAGAGGCGGTTGGGAATCAAGACAGCGATGCTATTTATAACATGTTTTCAACGAATGCGCAAAATGAGTCAAACAATCTTATGGACGGAATCGATTATCTATTTTCGCTGATTGAGGGAAAGGTTGAAACTTGGGAGAAAATTGCTGGGAATATAAGCGAGACAAATGATTATGGTTCACAATCAAAAACATGTTCATATAGTTTTGATGTACA
>JAVVPJ010000285.1:0-506 GCA_036655815.1 Oscillospiraceae bacterium | reverse complement strand
AAAGGCGTGTCGCCTTTCCTATGATCTGACCCCCGGCGTTTCCAGCTTTTGCGGTGCTGCCGCAGCGGTTCAAAGCGAATACACGCTGCCGGGTGTGAGCCAAAGTGTGATTATCACCCGCATGGCAGGGCGCACACCGGTGCCGGAGCGCGAGAGCATTGCCGCCCTTGCGCAGCACGGCGCGAGTATGGTGGTGTTTCTTTCCGCCGGAATGCTGGACGCCCTGCAAACCGAGCTGTTGCATGGCGCCTATACACAAAACACGCCCGCGGCACTGGTGTATAAGGCGACATGGCCGGAAGAAAAAGTCGCCCGATGCACTGTTGGCACACTCGCAGAAACCGGGCGGCACGCGGACATTAACAAGACTGCGCTGGTGCTGGTAGGCGATTTCCTTGCTCCCCATTATGAGCGCAGCAAATTGTACGACCCGCTCTTTACAACGGAATACCGAAAGGCAGAGCAATGAAACTGGAGTTTGTATCTTTTTCAGATAAAGGTGCTGT
>JAVVPJ010000284.1:0-512 GCA_036655815.1 Oscillospiraceae bacterium | reverse complement strand
AGAGCGGGGTCACGGGGCAGGGTGATGTACTTATAGGCCTCAAACTTGCAGGTCAGAGAGGTGTTGCCGGCCTTCTCGATCCAGCCGGTGTACTCCATGAAATCACCGGCATAGACGGGAGCGGTGAAGCGGACGTTCTCATAGCCCAAAAACAGGCTCTCATCGCCAAAGAGACGGATGGCCAGTTCCGTGCCCACATCTCCCCAGAAATCCAGAATATGGGAGCCATTCACCAATTCGCCTGCGTAATGTGCCTCGCCTGCGGACATACGGACTCTCAGCGTTACTTTTTCACCAATCATGATAAAATTCTCCTTTAATTTTTAAAATAGTTGAGCAGCGTTTTTTATTTACAGCGGGATGTGCCACACTATAAAACAGGGCTTTACCGATACCGCTTTTCAATCATCAACACGCGCGTATACAGTCTTCCCTATTGGAGGGCGGCGTCGGTTGTTGGCTTATGCGAAAATCTTGGCGGCGTCAGGCAGTTCCACGTCCAGAGGAAGCGC
>JAVVPJ010000283.1:269-520 GCA_036655815.1 Oscillospiraceae bacterium | reverse complement strand
GGAGAGGACAAAATCCCGATCCAGCGCCAGCTCGCCCACCAGCTGCTCGATCTCCTGCTTGGTGGGGCTGATCACGTTTACCCAGCAGCCCTCCTCCGGGGTCTCCAGCTGCGCCAAGCGGCTATCAATGGTTTTAAAATACTGTATCATGGCTTTGGGTTCCTTTCAGGAAGGCTGACTGCCTGGGGCAGGGTCGTCAGCGGTGCTTCCGGTAATATGAATATTGCTACTGCCTCCGGGGTCGTTGCTCA
>JAVVPJ010000283.1:0-247 GCA_036655815.1 Oscillospiraceae bacterium | reverse complement strand
CCACCTCCCTTATGATACCAGATGGTGCAATTTACGGTTGGGATATACCTTTAGTATACCACAAATGCAAAGCATTTTGGTATACTTTGTCATCCCCGAGCTCCGCGAGTGGGGACATAACCGTATAATAGCCCGCGTGGCTATTATACCATAAATTTGACCTTTTGCAACATTTGGCCGGCTCCTGTGGGAGATCGTAAAGTCTGCCCGGTTGGAAAGCAAAAAAGCGGGACAAAACCCCATCATT
>JAVVPJ010000282.1:0-520 GCA_036655815.1 Oscillospiraceae bacterium | reverse complement strand
GGACCATCATCGTCGTCAGCCACAATCCCTCCTTTGTGGAGCAAATCGGCATCAGCCGCATGCTGATTTTGCCCTCCGGACGGATTGAGGACTATTCCCGAGAGCTGCTGGAGCACTATTATGACATAAATACGCCCGAGGAAGAAAAGGAGCAGTCAGGGAAGAAGGGCTAGAAAAGAAAATATGCTGGTTTTCATGGCGATAACCGCCTTGAGGCAAACAGAGAAAACCTTTTTTGCGGTCTCTTTTTTGGCTTGTTACTGTTCTGTTAAAGCTTAATATGTGAGGTTTGTGTGGACAATAATCTGGAAATTCAACATAGTTAGAGCGGAATTTCTCGTACTAGGTGAATTTAACGCAAATACTTGACCCCACTTAAAATCTGAAATACTCATTATTGTCGAGTAGGCCATCGATTAGCTGGAATCGTAAAATATGTCTACTAAACAGTTCGTCTAAGTCAAATTCATTGCTGATGCCCATGAGCAGGAGATTATACATCTTCACATGCTCCAAATAG
>JAVVPJ010000281.1:0-530 GCA_036655815.1 Oscillospiraceae bacterium | reverse complement strand
TTGCCAATGCGCCATGGCCGCTGCCAATCGCGCTTACAACCTGTGACGATTTAACGGTGCTGTTTTCGATATCGTAAATTTTAAAATTCTCGCAATGTCCAAAATGCCCAAAAACCTGTCCGTCTTCATAAGTTACTGCTATTTTCATTATTTGCCTCCATATATATTCATAATATACTGATATTATACGCCTGTATCTGACATAAGTCAATAACTGTGCTTTAATATTTCTGCTTATTCGGCAAATGCATTTGCAGTCCTTGCCGCAGCATCGCTCTGCATTCTCGCATAAATTATAGCAGCCTCCGCCGATAACCAGACGCTTGCCGTTTATCAGCACATCAGATATTTTTTTGCGAGCGCTATCGTATATTGCCTGTACTGTGGTGCGCGCCACGTTCATTTGCGCGGCACATTCCTCTTGCGTAAGGCTAAGATAATCTATTAATCTAATACATTCATATTCGTCTATAGCCATCTCCACCACTGCTGTTTTCGCCTCGCTACATGGGGCGAAATCCACATTTTTC
>JAVVPJ010000280.1:0-531 GCA_036655815.1 Oscillospiraceae bacterium | reverse complement strand
CTGGTAGATGGTGAAAACCTTCCAGGATCGCTGCATCGGCCTTCTGCAAAATGATTACTATATCAGTTGTATGCCATTTCAGCATTGCTGAAGGAAAGTGACGACTTCCAAACGGAATGATTGCCATCTGTGGCAATCTGTGGAAACGCAAGAGCATACCGTTCAAGTCCCCAATAAACACCCATCATTTTTTGTCCAGAAAGCTATACAGTGTACAGTATAGCTGCTGCGCATCAATGGGTTTGGATAAGTGAATATTCATGCCCGCTTCCTTGGATTTTTCTGCATCCTCGTCAAAAGCATTGGCGGACATGGCAATGATCGGAACTGCTTTCGCCCAGCCATCGTTCAAGCCGCGAATCGCCTTTGCCGCTTGCAAGCCATCCATCACCGGCATGCGAATGTCCATGAGGATCGCGTCAAAGCTGTGCTCTGGCATGGATCGAAATAGCTCAATCGCCAATTTTCCATTTTCAGCAACATCCACCTCAGCATGCACATGCTCTAGCAATTTCCTCGCCACCATGATAT
>JAVVPJ010000279.1:0-540 GCA_036655815.1 Oscillospiraceae bacterium | reverse complement strand
CCGCTGAAAGCATCTAAGTGGGAAGCCGACTTCAAGATGAGTTCTCTGTTCGGTAAGACCCCTTGTAGACTACGAGGTTGATAGGCTGCAGCTGTAAGCGTTGTAAGACGTTCAGGCGAGCAGTACTAATCGGTCGAGCTCTTCATCTTATTTATTCATATTATCGTGACGTGATCATCGTCTGACGCTATGCAACCTTCAGGGTGCGAAATTGAGAATATCATAGATATATCTCATGGAAGAATATCTTCTATGAGCGCGACCTTGGAGGCAGGGATCACCCGATACCATTCCGAACTCGGTAGTTAAGCCTGCCATCGCCGAAAGTACTGCGGTGTAGTCCGTGGGAGGATAGGACGTCGTGCTCATAGAGGATATTTTGCATTCAAGGACCCTTCGGGGTCCTTTTTTGCGTTATGGCTGATGGAGCTTTATGATGGTGACAAAAGAGTGGGGGTGTGGTGTGATGAAGCGATTGATAGTTATTGCATTTACCTTGGCGGGATTGTTGGGTTGTGGCTTTTTTTGCGGCTGCATGCC
>JAVVPJ010000278.1:0-541 GCA_036655815.1 Oscillospiraceae bacterium | reverse complement strand
CAAAGAAGCTGACGATCTTCACCACATGGTCAAACCGCTTGATATGGGTTTGCTCATGCAAAACGATATAACGCTTTTCTTCCTCTGCCAGATGGGCAGGAAGATAGATTTTGGGGCGAAACAGTCCCATGACAAAGGGAGAAGTAAGGCTTGCCGAGGTGTAGATATTGCCGCTCTCCTGCACGGCATCTTTAAGCCTGCGGCACAATTTCAGAAGGGATACCACGCTGTAAATCAGCAGTGCGGCAATGCCTACAAGCCAAAGCACGGCGGCGATTGCCACCACAATCTGCATGGGGTTCACGCTGTCCCCAAGGTTTGGCACCGGCAGAGCGGCGTTAATCGCGGCACTCACAGCAGGAATTCCCACGTCAACGCCGGGCGTCTGCGTGTATAAAATACCTGCGGGCGTGATGCCGGTTTTGTACGGCAAAAGGCTAATCGCGCTCTCAAAGGAGAAGGGGCAGCAGAGTCGAAAGAGCACCACGCTCCACAGTGCATAGGAAAATATCTTAGGTGCTTTTTGAAGAATGAGCCGTGC
>JAVVPJ010000277.1:0-544 GCA_036655815.1 Oscillospiraceae bacterium | reverse complement strand
AGTCAATACAATCCCGTAATTCAAAGGAAAAAAAGAAATTTTCCTTTTTTGTAAAAAAGTATTGCAAAGTGCATTATTACATGCTATAATAACACTTGCAGTTGGATTTCTGGGTGTGGCGCAGTTGGTAGCGCGCTACCTTGGGGTGGTAGAGGCCGGGTGTTCAAGTCACCTCACTCAGACCATAGCAGTAGGTCAAAATAGATGCAGGGTTTACAAATTCGGTGTTTATGAAGCCTAACGAGGGTTTTGAATTTGTAATTCAAGACAGCTTGGATGTTCATACACCGTATTTATGTTTTCAAATTAGAAGAGCCTTTCGGGTGTAAAGCCCGAAGGGCTCTTCTAATAATATTATTTATTCGTTAAAATAGCAGTACAAAGCGTATTTTCATAAGTCTTAAGATGGTAATTTAAAAGATGAAAATGCAACGATTATATATATGAATATAAAGGAGCAAAACTTTTTATATCAATTGCATAGCATCAGTGGGAATCAGACCATGCCTTCATCTAAATTGGTGTTTCCGAAAAAGATAATATA
>JAVVPJ010000276.1:0-552 GCA_036655815.1 Oscillospiraceae bacterium | reverse complement strand
CGACGAAACGGTATTTGCCCTATGCCCCGATACGCCGCCGCTTAAGCTGGGTGACTTGGTAGCACCGAAGGACGGCGAACCCCACAGGCTGACATTGACGGGATACACTCCACGTTCGCTTTTACGTCACCGCTTTTGTATTGGAGTGGGCAAAAATCGAGAGCTGTTTGTAATCACAGGAAAGACAAGTGATGGCAGCTATCTGTGTGACCGGATTTTTCGGAATCGACACAAGGAGGGAGAACCGATTTTGCGCGCATACGGCGGCGTGTGCGATTCGCAGGGACGGTTTTCCATCCCGATCGAGGACGGAATGAAGGATACAATTCAAACCATAGAAGGCTACAGTGAGGAGGTGAGGCAATGGGGCTGCTTGTTACAAACGGCGCCCAACTGATGTGCAGCTTTGGCGTGGCACCTTCGGCATTGATTGTTCTACCGCAAAATAAGACAATTTCCGGAACCCCTGCCGCCAATGTAATGGACATGAAACCCTTGGTAAATATTTTACCTTTCGGTATGTGTACTTCATTGGCGAATCCCATGGTGGTA
>JAVVPJ010000275.1:0-562 GCA_036655815.1 Oscillospiraceae bacterium | reverse complement strand
AGCGTAAAGAGACATTGACAATACCATAGAGTACCTCCTATAATTAGAACTATAGGGCTGGCAGGTTCTGTAGTACACCTGAGAGACAACTCCTATAAATTCAATCCATTCTCCGCAGAGGACGACGCACCCAATGCATTGGTTATGGCAGACGTGTCTGGGAAAGGTGTACCCGCAGTCCTGTTTATGGTCATTGCAAAAACACTCATCAAGAATGTGGCACAGGCGGGACTCACGCCCAAATTGACGTCTTTGTCGGGCAGGCGCCGCAGTTTGATGATATTACCATGTCATGACAGAGGTGACGAACTTTGTGGAGCAAACTCTATATTATTTGTACTGCAATTATGGTAGTTGGTAATCTTGCAGGGCTAGTGCCTTTTTTGAACGGAGTGGTCAGCATAGTCACTCTCATTGTTTCGATGATACAGCTTGTGGCACTCTTTAAATTTATCGGGTTTTTGGGGCATTCGGCTAATGCTTTAGCGGATAAATAATTTCCGAACTGGAGGATTTAACATGAGTTGTGACAACATACGCCCCTGCCCCTGTACCTACGACT
>JAVVPJ010000274.1:0-565 GCA_036655815.1 Oscillospiraceae bacterium | reverse complement strand
CAAACTCAAAAAAGTAGGTGTCTTGCTGTGAAATACGGCTGATTTGTGGTATAATAGCCGCATTGCGTCTATTATACCGAGGAAATGTCCAACGGCTCGCCGCTCGATGCAGCGGTCGCCTTTGAATGGACAATTATACCATTATCGCGTTGCGTTTCGGAAAGGGGATTGCGCATGGAGTTGCAGGATGCCGTAAAACGGGCAGAAGTGCTTCGTCCGGAAATTGAGCATCACAATTATTGCTATCATGTGTTGGACGATCCACAGATTGAGGACTTTGAATACGACGCGCTGATGCGGGAACTCAAAGCGCTGGAATGCCCGGATTCTCCGACGCAGCGGGTAGGTGCGCCGGTTCAGAATGCCTTTGCATCGGTGCGCCATGACGTGCAGATGGGGTCGTTGCAGGACGTTTTTTCCATCGACGAGGTACGGGAATTTGATCGCCGCGTTCGGGAAAAGATTGAGGTTCCCACCTATGTTGTCGAACCGAAGATTGATGGATTATCAGTGTCATTGGAATACCGTGACGGAGTGTTCGTCCGTGGTTCCACTCGCGGAGATG
>JAVVPJ010000273.1:0-572 GCA_036655815.1 Oscillospiraceae bacterium | reverse complement strand
GTGAGGTTTCAGAGCGTCTACTTGGCCGCAATGTAACTACTCATGTAATGCGACATACGCACGTTGCACTTATGGCGGAAGCTGGTATAAGTCTAGATTCAATATCCAGGAGATTGGGGCATGAGTCGAGCCAGATCACAAAAGAAGTATATTATCATGTAACGAAGAGAATGCAAGAAAGAGAAAATGCCGAGATTAAAAATATCAGTTTTTTATAATTCTGCCCCATTTCTGCCCCATTCTCAAATTCTATCCAATTAAAAAAGCTTGAAACCCATGTATTTAAAGGCTTCAAGCTTTTGTGTTAAATGCGGACAAAGGGACTTGAACCCTCATGAGGAAACCCTCACTAGAACCTGAATCTAGCGCGTCTGCCATTCCGCCATGTCCGCCGAATACCACCTACTCATTATACAAGAAAATCTTCTATTTCTCAATACTTATTTTTTTTTCTTAGTCAAAGATATTTGGAATCCCCTTTGCTGCTTCCTCATAACCTTATAGCAGTTATCGCTACTTGTCAGTAGTGGTTTGACAAATAAAAAGTAATAAAAAAGAATCCAATAAATTTC
>JAVVPJ010000272.1:0-573 GCA_036655815.1 Oscillospiraceae bacterium | reverse complement strand
GCCTACGAAAAGGCCCAGATGTCCGGCGAGATGTATCTGACGGGCCAGGGCGCATTCCTGTACACCAAGCTGTTTGTCAACGGTATGATCGACCAGAGAGGTCTGATTTCCTCCGATATGCTGGAAGACAATCAGGTGGAGCAGTATCTGGATTGGGCCAAGGATCTGGGCATCACCTACAACATCGAAATCAAGGAAGGCGTGGTCTGCGAGGACTAAGCCTCAAGGAACAACGCTTTAGCATCGAATTCAAATTTATAATTTAAATAGTACAAGGAGAAATTTGATATGACCGTCCAAGAACACGTCGAAAAGGCACGGAAAGCATTGGCCCTGATTGAAAATTACAACCAGGAGCAGACGGACCGTCTGGTCTATGAGAGCGCGAAGATTATTTATCAGAATGCGGAGCCTCTGGCAAAGCAGGCTGTTGCAGAGACCAGACTGGGCTATGTGGCAGATAAAATTTGCAAGAACACAGACACCCCGGCTGTCTTCTATGACTACCTCAAGGATAAGCGCTCGGTTGGCATCATCAGCGAAGTTTCTGCCGAGGGCATCATTGAAGTGGCC
>JAVVPJ010000271.1:274-576 GCA_036655815.1 Oscillospiraceae bacterium | reverse complement strand
AACCAGCTTCACCTGTACATAGGAAGAGAAAATTTTGAAGACCGCCCGCCAACTTACTCCGATAACTACACGCAGACACTGAATGATGTCAACGGCGCTGTAGTTGTGCCTGAAGATGTGGAACGCTCCATTGCTGAAATGTGCCCCGACGGCATTAGAGAGAACCTAAAAAAACAGAGAGTATTCTCAACCGTCTATGGAGTCTATGAAAAAGACAGAGGCGGAAAAACCATAGTGAGACAAAAGCGCATCCAATATGCATACTTAGATGAGCTGAGCGAGCATGTCATCTGTACAAGAAC
>JAVVPJ010000271.1:0-233 GCA_036655815.1 Oscillospiraceae bacterium | reverse complement strand
GACAGAGCTGTTTGAACAGCAAAAACAGCAGCAGGAGATACTGAAATCCGCCTTAATAGCAGCAGAGCAGGCAAACAGCGCAAAAAGCGATTTTCTCTCCCATATGAGTCATGAAATAAGAACTCCAATGAATGCAATCATCGGCATGTCGACACTTGCAGCGCAATATATCGGAGATGATGCCCAAGTTGCGGACTGCATCGGCAAAATAGGCATCTCTGCACGCTTTTTGC
>JAVVPJ010000270.1:0-578 GCA_036655815.1 Oscillospiraceae bacterium | reverse complement strand
TAACCATAATTTGGCATCAGCAAATAATTCATCGTATTGCGAAGAACCTACAATTCCTTCCGGATAACCGGGTTTCCAGATCCCGAATGGACTGATTCCGAACTTTACGTAATTTTTCTCGGCGTGAATTTCTTTGTAAATTCTTTCTACAAATTGATTTACCTGATCTCTTCTCCAATCAGGCCTAGAAAGTGTTCCACCTGAGCTTTGATACGCACTCCAGCTTGCATGATCTGGAAAATCAGCTCCTCTATTGTATGTCGCGTACGGATAAAAATAATCATCAAAATGGATGGCATCCAGATCATATCTTTTTACCAAATCTTTTACGACATTAGAAACATGCCCCTGAGTTCGTGGGTCTGCAGGATCTAACCAATACATTCCATTTTTCAATTTAATGGTGATTTCTGAAAGCTTATTTGCCATCGATAGTTTTGAAACCGCTCCCCCATTAGAATGGTGAGCTCGGTAAGGGTTTAGCCAAACATGAAGTTCCATTCCTCGTTTATGTGCTTCTTCAATCCAAAACTGCAACGGATCATAATTTGGATAAGGTGGTTCTCCTGTTTTTCCGG
>JAVVPJ010000269.1:0-592 GCA_036655815.1 Oscillospiraceae bacterium | reverse complement strand
CCAAAAGAGAATTTTGGTGGGTTGCTGTGGATACATAATCTTATTCACAGCAACGATTGTTGCTATTGCAAGGTTCATAAGCAGCAGCATATCACAGCAGAGTGATGCAATGGCTTCCATCTTGCCGGTACCATAGTTGTACTGATAAGATAAATTTTTTTTTAGCTTACCCGAAAGAATAAATACAAACACCGTTCTCAGCATGACATTGAGTGAGTCAATAAGATCCACCCATATTAGTATTGATTTGGAAACAAACGCCGCAATTGCCAAGCAAATAAAGTTAGGCAATTCGCCCATTAGCTTGATAATTCTTACCCCTTGCTGTTCCTTATATGAGTTTTTTTTATCTGGTTTATTGTTCATTGAAGTACTCTCATTCTGTCAGTCGCTTAATTCATTTGTTTTTTTAAGGTTAAAATGTTGAGCCCATCGTGATAATGATACTCCAACGTGTCCATAAATTTTCTCACCATCAAAAGCCCAAGCCCGCCAATACCCCGTTCCTCTGCAGAAAGGGTCGTGTCGGGAAGCGCAGTTTCTGTGGGGTCGTACGGCAGACCGTTGTCGGCAAAGCGCAGGGTAAGGCTGC
>JAVVPJ010000268.1:0-600 GCA_036655815.1 Oscillospiraceae bacterium | reverse complement strand
GATGATCCGAGGAGGTGCCCGGTTTGAGAGAAAAAAGAATGGTGACGCAGAATCAGACGCTGCCAATGATTGCACTGCGGGGGCTTGTGCTGTTCCCGAAGATGGTGCTTCATTTTGATATTGGACGGGATAAATCGATTGCGGCGCTCAATGCGGCCGGCGAAAACGGGCGAAAGGTGTTCCTCTCGGCCCAGCGCGAGCTGGCAGACGATGATCCCGCGCCGAAGGAGCTGTATCCGGTTGGGGTGATCGCCGAAATTAAGCAGGTGATTCGCGTACCGGGTGCCGGCTTGCGGGTGATGGTCGAGGGGCTGACTCGTGCGAAGCTGATCCGCTTTACGCAAGAGGAGCCGTACCTGATGGCGGAGGTGCGCAGCCTTCCCATGCGCCGCCAGCCTGCCAACAGCGAAGATCTCGTGAGCGCACTGATGCGCACCGTCAAAAATTTATTTGAGGAATATGCCTCGTTGAGTCCGAAAATGCCCAAGGAGCTGTTGCTTGGGGCGATGCTCGCGGAGGAGCCCAACGCGCTGGCGGAATACATCGCCGGAAATGTTCCGTTGCCCATCGAGGAAAAACAGGAGATTCTCACGGAATCCA
>JAVVPJ010000267.1:329-603 GCA_036655815.1 Oscillospiraceae bacterium | reverse complement strand
AAAATCCGATAAACAGCGGAATTGAGGAGCAGGAGCAAAAGGGTGTCACAGTGCCCAGCAGAGCGGCAAGAATATTCGCCCCGATGCCGTGAAAACGCCCCAAAATTTTCTTCGTCCGCTCCGGCGGGAAATAGCTTTGGATGTAGGAAATGATGAAAATCAGGAAAGACAAAAGAAAGAATATTTTGATGGTGTCGTAAAGGAAAAATTGCAGGCTTCGCCCCAGTAGCGTTTCAAGGTCTATGCCCAAGGCGGAAAGCCCGCTGCCAATCAG
>JAVVPJ010000267.1:0-319 GCA_036655815.1 Oscillospiraceae bacterium | reverse complement strand
CATTCCCAGAATTTGGTTTTGAAAAAACATCCAAACAGCTTCAAGAATTTCCATCTGTGCCACCGTTTTCAGCCTTTATTTCCGTCAGCGTGGCAAGGAGAGCCTTTGCGTGCTCCGCGCCCTTCGAACTGATGGAATAGTGTGTCCATTTGCCATCGCGCCGACCGCAAACAATGCCCGACTCACACAAAATTCTCATGTGGTGGGAAAGGGTGGACTGCCCGATTTGTAAGCTGTCCAGCAGCTTGCAGGCACATTTTTCGCCGCTTTGGAGCAGCTCCAAAATTTGCAGGCGATTTTCGTCGCAGAGCGCCTTGAA
>JAVVPJ010000266.1:0-607 GCA_036655815.1 Oscillospiraceae bacterium | reverse complement strand
AACGCCATAGTAACTTCCATTGTTTCAAAAGAGGAGTACAAGGCAATGCAGAGTGAGAAATTTGTAGAGGAAACCTTTGCAGGCTCTTTGCCTAAATTTTTGGCTGCATTTGCAGGGCGCAACAAGCTTTCCGAAAAGGAAATCGAGGAAATTCAAAGCCTTATTGATAACCACAAGGAGGTATAGCCATGCTTGATACATTATTCTTGCAAATTCTTAATATGAGCTTTACAGCAAGCTTTGTCATTGCCTTTGTGCTGCTGATAAGGCTGGTTCTCCAAAAAACATCCAAGATCTTTTCCTATGCACTGTGGAGCGTGGTGCTCTTTCGGCTGGTCTGCCCATTTTCTTTCGAGAGTGTTTTCAGTATTCTTCCCACCAAAGCAAACCCAGTCCCAACAAACATCGGCTTTATGCAAGCACCACAAATTGATACAGGAATACCAATTATCAACGACAGCATTAATGCCATTTTGCCTGAGGCAGCGCCTGTTGTAAGCATTAACCCATTGCAAATATGGATATTTTCAGGGCAAATACTTTGGCTTTTAGGTATTGCTATTTTGCTTATTTACAGTCTTGTTACCCTTTATAAGCTGACTCGAAA
>JAVVPJ010000265.1:0-613 GCA_036655815.1 Oscillospiraceae bacterium | reverse complement strand
ATTTTAAAGTACCGAGTTCAGGCATAGCATTTAATCCCGATATACCTTCGTTGTTTATTGGATCGAAGATCCAGTATTGAATTCCGCATTTTTTCAAAATTGATATTGCAATATCGTTTGTTTGTGCGCTCTTGCCTTTTGAGTTATTTTTCTCCATGACCGCTCACCTCGCTCCACTGTAAATTTTTGTTTTCAATGTCTGTGACATCTACAGCAACTTCTAAGTGTATGATAGTTCCGTTTTGGTTGATATTTTCTCCTCGCATTAAAAAAATGCGCGGCACTGTTGGTATACAGAAAAACCGCGTATATACTCTATTCTCAATCATGTTTGGTATCAAGCAGAATTCACATGGCTCCGTTCTGTGCATTAAAACCTCATAGCATTTTTTACCTTTGCATGCTTCTCGAGATATACTCATCAATTTACATAGGCTTTCGTTTGCGTAGATCATCTCATAGCTAGACTTATCACAAACATAAATACTGTCGTTTATTGTCTCAAACGCGCTCTCCGTACCATTCATCCACTTACTTGCAGAGGTGACCACCGCTTCTTCGCCGTATACAGAAACAACATTCCTTCCGCGGCACTTAGCATTGTAGAGTGCCT
>JAVVPJ010000264.1:0-616 GCA_036655815.1 Oscillospiraceae bacterium | reverse complement strand
CGGCATCATAGATTTCACTGTATCATAGTTACTTTTCCAGTATTCACTTTCAATGAAACTATGCGCTGAAATATTGGTATTCAACCATAACTCCATAATTCTATCTATATCTTGATTTTTATAATCTCTAATCATATATTCTCCTTTGTGTTATATAAATAGCACTAAACTGCTACGCAGTGGCACTGTATCGGCAGCTTTGTGCTGTCATTGAAACTGCTCCAATAGGGGCAGTTTTTCTTTGTCATAACCCTTAAAATAGAAGCATACCGACAAGATTCGGTAAATTCATTTTAAGGGGAATTTCCATGACCAACGAAGAAATTGTCGAAAAAGCAAGGGAAGAAATCCGCTTGCGAGGTCTCTCGCCGGACACAGAAAAGGAGTATCTAAACGACACACGAGCCTTGGCACGTTATTACAACGACCGCCCTTTGGAAGAGCTTCATGAGCCGGAGCTGCGTGCATTCCTGCTACACCTCATTGAAAAGGGCAGGAAGGCCGGCACAGTCAACCGTTACAACAGCTCATTCCGTTTTGTGTTTGGTGCTGTTTTAGAGCGAAATCTCAACTATCAAATGCTTCCTCGCCGCCGCATTCATCGTGAATTGCCCCA
>JAVVPJ010000263.1:0-635 GCA_036655815.1 Oscillospiraceae bacterium | reverse complement strand
ATGTGGGAAATTCATTAAAATTGCTACCAAAAGATTGTCCCAAAGGTCGGTTTAATAAAATTCGCATAGAAACTATTGATGCTCAGTTGTCAAAATTGTTTTCAGAAGAGTGTAAAATGTGCAAATAGTATTCTAGTAGTTATTCGGTAAAAAATCGGTTTTGAAAAGCAGTTGGGACGGTGACACTCCCAGCTGCTTTTCTTATTGCTCCCGTCGCAGCCAGTATGGTATAATAGCCCCAAAGGCTATTATACGGTTATGTCCCCACTCGCAGAGCTCGGGGATGACAAATTCTACCAAAAAACTTCGCTTTCGTGGTATCATCACCGTAGAGCGGTGATGATACCGGCTTTTATGCACAGGGCGATCCGCGCCGTTGCGCAATTGTGCCATGTTCGTGAAGCGGCATGGTCTAATAAAACCATCATGCAATAGGGGAGGCTTATTATGCTTTTTTGTGACATCGGTATGATAGATGGTAAATTCCAATACCACCCTCATCAATTTGTCGGAGTGAAAGATGGCGTCGTTGACTATGTAGGCGACAGCGCACCGGATGGCCAATATGCAGAATGCTACGACGGTGCAGGTCATCTTTTAATGCCTGGGTTATGCAACATTCACACGCACGTCCC
>JAVVPJ010000262.1:0-654 GCA_036655815.1 Oscillospiraceae bacterium | reverse complement strand
CCTCCTTATACTGCAGCGACAGTTGCAGTATCTACATATTTCATAGTTCCGCCAGTAAACGCCGTAGTGCTAGCGGTAGTCCCTTGCCTACAACCATTTACCCATCTACAGTCGTAGAAGCCGTAGCCGTAGCCTGTGCCTGTGCCTGTGCCTGTGCAATTAGTTAACTGAGTACAGCTGCCGAAGCCGTAGCCTGTGCCTGTGCCTGGGCTTGTGCCTGTGCCTGTGCCTGTGCAATTAGTTAACTGAGTACAGCTGCTGAAGCCGTAGCCGTAGCCTGTGCCTGTGCCTGTGCCTGTGCAATTAGTTAACTGAGTACAGTCGTAGAAGCCGTAGCCGTAGCCTGTGCCTGTGCCTGTGCCTGTGCAATTAGTTAACTGAGTACAGCTGCTGAAGCCGTAGCCTGTGCCTGTGCCTGGGCTTGTGCCTGTGCCTGTGCAATTAGTTAACTGAGTACAGTCGTAGAAGCCGTAGCTTGTGCCTGTGCCTGTGCCTGTGCAATTAGTTAACTGAGTACAGCTGCTGAAGCCGTAGCCGTAGCCTGCGCCTAGGCTTGTGCCTGTGCAATTAACCGTTAAACAGTCTATGCCGTAGCCTGGAAGCGATGTTGTTGATGTAAATCCATTTATTGTAGGAAGTGTTGCATAAAATAAT
>JAVVPJ010000261.1:0-660 GCA_036655815.1 Oscillospiraceae bacterium | reverse complement strand
GCGCTGTAACGATTTTGGCGCGGGCGGCGTGTCCGTCGCCATTGGCGAGCTTGCCGACGGGCTTTCCATTAACCTTAACGCCGTGCCCAAAAAATACGAGGGTCTTTCCGGCACCGAGCTTGCCATAAGCGAGTCACAGGAGCGCATGGCGGTTGTGGTTGAAAATAATTATGTAAACCGTTTTATGGAGCTTGCCGCCGCCGAAAACATCGAGGCAAGCGTGGTTGCCGAGGTCACCGCCGCGCCCCGACTTTCCATGCAGTGGAACGGCAAAACCATTGTTGACCTCTCCCGCGAGTTTTTGGACTCCAACGGCGCGGAAAAGCACATCGACATTGCCCCCGCCGCCCCCCAAGGCTTCAAAAAAGAGCTGCCCGCTAATTTTGCGGAGGGCATGAAAAGCCTTGTTTCCGATTTAAATGTATGCTCCAAGCGGGGACTTTCCGAGCGCTTTGACTCGACCATCGGCGCGGGCAGTGTGCTCATGCCCTTTGGCGGCGTTTTTCAGCAGACCCCCATTCAGGCGATGGTTCACAAAATCAGCCGCGAAACGGGCGACACCTCCACCTGCTCCCTCATGTCCTACGGCTTCAACCCCTTCATCAGCGAAAAAAGCCCCTACCACGGCGCTTACCTTGCCGTTGTGGAGTCGGTTTCAAA
>JAVVPJ010000260.1:0-678 GCA_036655815.1 Oscillospiraceae bacterium | reverse complement strand
GGCTTGCAGAGCTGTAGATATTGCCGCTTTCCTGCATGGCATCTTTGAGCCTGCGGCGCAATTTCAAAAGGGATACCACACTGTAAATCAGCAGTGCGGCAATGCCCACAAGCCAAATGAGCGTGAAGATACCGCTAAACAGTGGATCTGCCGCTTCTACAGCAGGCTGTGCGGCTTGCATGGCGTTTCCACTCCCCTGGGATGGCAAAACGTCGCTTAAAGTTGTGAAGGTCTCTGGAAATGGACGCATTTGCTGGGGCGTTGTTCCCATTAAGGAAAACCAACTGAAACTGCTCTCGAAGGAAACGGGGCAGACCAGCCGAAAGAGCGCCACGCTCCACAGGGCGTAGGAAAAAATTTTGGGTACTTTTTCCGGCAGTATGCGTGTCCACAGCAGGAAAAGGATGACATAGCTAGCCGTATAGCTCATGTTGAGAATTTGCAAAAAGACTGTTTCCCACATGATTACCCCTCCTTGTGTTCGTCAATCAGCCGCTGCAATTCTTCTATTTCGGCAGCACTTAATTTGTTGCGGCGGGTAAATGCGGCAACAAACTGCGGCAGCGAGCCATCAAAGGTTTCGTTCAAAAACTGCTCGCCTTGTGCATCTTGAAATTCCTGTTTACTCATGAGTGCCACCACGGTTCCGCTCTGATTTTCAAAAATCCCCCGGTCGCA
>JAVVPJ010000259.1:0-692 GCA_036655815.1 Oscillospiraceae bacterium | reverse complement strand
AACTTCCATTCGTATGCGAATGGGCTTTGATGAGAATTGTGGACCTGTAATTGGAAGCTACGGCTTTTTATTCGAGCATAAGGGGATATTAGAGGCCATTCAGGCTGTTGCACTGTTAAAGAAAAAATATCCGCACATTTTCTATATGCCCTGCTGTTCTATTTATACTGCCAGTGAAACCTCTGTGAATTATTATGAGGCTTGTCAGGCTGAAATCCGGAAATTGGGTATTGAAAAGCACGTCAATATGATTTCTGATTTTTTGGAAGCAAAGGAATCGGCATATTTGTTGCAGGCCTGCGATGCCACGGTGATGGCCTATGGCCACACCAATGAGTCTGCCAGCGGAGCTATTCGTTTCTGCGTGGCGGCAAATCGCCCGATGGTTACAACAAAGGAACAAATCTTCGATGAGTTTGCAGAGTGTGCCTTGCAAATAGAAAACAACTCGCCTAAAACCATTGCCGCCGGACTTGACAAGCTCCTGAGCGAGGGGGAAAGTGAGGCTCGCAAGATAGCGATGGAACGCATGATTGCGAAAACTAGTTGGGATACTGTGGGAAAAGCATACTTAAAACTGTACGAAACATTGAATTCAGGAAAGTAGGATATTTATGCAGAAATTACAAGCGCGGCGGTCATCGGGGAGAATAGAAAAAGTCGCATTTTTACTGGCAATTCTGGTGTTTTGC
>JAVVPJ010000258.1:0-698 GCA_036655815.1 Oscillospiraceae bacterium | reverse complement strand
CTTCAGTTTCATGCTTTTCAGTTCTTGGGCGACCACCAAAGCTTTCTCCCGCGAGGCTTTCTTGCTCTCTTGGGCGTGAATCGCTTTGAGCATTTTAGCCACAATTTTCACCTTGGATTTAGGCACAACAGAGAAAATATTGCGGTAAAAATGGACGATGCAACGCTGGTATTTTGCATCCGGGAACACCTCGCCCACTGCCTCCAACATCCCCATACACTTGTCGCCCACGATGAGCTTGACGCCGTCCAAGCCACGCCCTTTGAGCCACTGGAAGAAGGTAACCCAACTGGCTTTGTCCTCTTTCATCCCCTCGGCAGCACCTAAAACCTCACGATAACCGTCCTCATTCACCGCGATTGCCACCAGAATCGCAACATTTTCGTACTCTCCGCCCCAATTGCGGCGCAGGTAAATTCCATCCACGTAGACATACGGATAGCGCCCGCCCTGCAGCGGACGGTTCCGCCAGTCCTCGATGTGGACGTAGGCTTTTTTGTTCAGCTCGCTGATGGTGGAGGGAGAAACCTTGCTGCCCCAGAGGGCTTCGGTGATGTCCTCCACCCGGCGCACGGAGACACCGGCAAGATACATCTCGATGAGCGCCTCCTCCACGCTGCTCTCGCGGCGACGGTAGCGCTCAATGATGGCCGTCTCGAAGGGGAGCCCCTTGAGCCGCGGCATGTGGAGCGTCACGT
>JAVVPJ010000257.1:0-702 GCA_036655815.1 Oscillospiraceae bacterium | reverse complement strand
TGGACATCCTATGATTTGCCGGAAAGATGCAGGGAGTGTGAAATTCTTCCTATCTGCTATGGACGAAAGTGCCCGGTAGGAGTGGATTATTTTTACGTGAATAAGGATGAAAAATAGATTCTTATTACAAAAGAAGAAAGCAATTTGGTAAATAGTCAAGAAGTATTTTGATTTGTTTTTCTATGAGAAGTGTAACCTTAATAGACCTACGGCTTTCATTACAAAAAACGTAGATTAGAATTGCGATATGGATTACCTACTCTTTTCCGGAGAGTAGAGTTGGCTCTTGTCCAGCAGACCATAGAGCAGACGTATAAATTTACGGGAAGTCAACGCGAGTGCACGTTTGTGCTGATGAGTTCTAGTTTCAGCATATTTCTTATGATAGAAGCGTTCATATTCAGGACAGTGTCTAATAACACTTCCAGTTGCTTCTATAATGTAATACCTAAGGTAACGGTTGCCAGCTTTGCTCATATGTTTGTCTTCAGCTTCAAAGTCACCTGAATCATTATCGTTCCAAACGATACCACAGTATTTAGCGAGAGAGTCAGCACTTTGAAAAACCTTAACAGAGCCGATTTCAGCAAGAATACCTGCTGAGTAAACCTTACCGATTCCTGGTATAGAATTAAGCACAGTATATTCATCGGGATTTAATCCCTGAACTGTTTGAAGGATTGCTTTATCAATTGCTTTTAA
>JAVVPJ010000256.1:0-708 GCA_036655815.1 Oscillospiraceae bacterium | reverse complement strand
GGGAAGATAAGACGATGCCGACTCACACTCTTGACTAAACGGCAGCTTGCTGCTTTTTAGTCAAATGTGTTCTCTGGAACTATGCGCCATTAGCTCAGTTGGTAGGCATGAAATGAACAGCAAAAACAAGCGCAAGCGAAGTTTGAGCGCTTTCAGTTCAGTCAATCCAGCCCTGTGAAAGAGAAGTATAATATGCAATAGTAAGGTTTAATTAAAATTGTAGATATTCCTCCTTAGCTCAGCTGGTAGGCATGAAATGAACAGCAAAAACAAGCGCAAGCGAAGTTTGAGCGCTTTCAGTTCAGTCAATCCAACCAATGAAAGTATTAATGGGGCAGTAAGTTTGTAACACCTTTTAAAGAAAAGGCAATATGCGCCATTAGCTCAGTTGGTAGAGCAGCTGACTCTTAATCAGCGGGCCCCGGGTTCGAGTCCCTGATGGCGCACCAAAAAAGCTGCCTGTGCCTGATAGTGCATTATATGGCAGCTTTTTTAATTAAAAAACTATATGGCCCGTTGGTCAAGCGGTTAAGACTCCGCCCTCTCACGGCGGCTTCGGGGGTTCGATTCCCCCACGGGTCACCAAAAAAGAAGTAGCAAGACGCTTGTCTTGCTACTTCTTTTTTGCATGAGTCGTAGGAATCGAACAGGCAGCAAGCGCACCAAGGGTGCGCGCAAACAGTCTGCCTGTGGCAGGCTGTTTCTGCC
>JAVVPJ010000255.1:0-717 GCA_036655815.1 Oscillospiraceae bacterium | reverse complement strand
ATCTAAGCCGATTGCCAAGGCGTTTTTTGATTGGGCACAAAAGGAATACGACCGGAATCCCGCGCCGAAAACCACTTACGGTGCGGCATTGACCTATGCCGTAAATCAAAAAGAGTGGCTGATGAACGTATTCCTCGATGGCCGCCTTGAGCTCTCCAACAACCGCGCGGAACGCTCTGTCCGACCATTCGCTATCGGAAGGAAAAACTGGTTGTTTTGCAATACGCCGAGTGGTGCCGATGCCAGTGCAGCGGTCTATTCCATCATCGAAACCGCAAAGTCCAACAATCTTAAGCCATTTGACTATCTCAAGTTTTTATTGGAACGCCTGCCTCAGGGCTTTGCCGCAAAGGACTGCCTGCCTTGGGCACAAGCAGCTCAAACCCTGTGCAGATAACCGTTATCACATTGCTGCCGACCTATGAGGCAGCTTGTTTTTTTGTATAGGTTCGTCTCTATTTGACGCTTACAGATGCAAACACACTATTTTTACCGTCTGACGGGAGTCGAACGCGCGTATATCCATTAATGACCAATATCACAACAGAATACACCAAAGTATAAGCGGCGAGTTTGCCCTACTAAATGTAGGAAAGACTCGCCGCTTTTTTCATTTCTAACAAAAAAACGGCAGGCGATTCAAGCTTCGGAAAATCCTTAAGAAAATCCCCAAAAAAGTATTGACAGATAGCTTCCCTTATGCGTGGGAGCGATTTC
>JAVVPJ010000254.1:0-724 GCA_036655815.1 Oscillospiraceae bacterium | reverse complement strand
TACAGCAGCCACATAATCTTCGCGGTATCCAGCGCGGACCCGCCGCCGACAGCGATGATGACGTCAGGCTTGAATTCGTGCATGGCGGGGAGGCCCTTCATGGCATCCTGAATCTGGGGATCGACCTTGATATTATAGAAGGCGGTATTGGCAATGCCCATTTCGTCCAACTGATCAATGATGGGCTGGCAAATGCCAATCTCAAAGAGGTTTGCATCCGTTACAATAAAGGCCTTCTTGCAGTGGTATTCATCCTTCAACTCTTTCAGCGCCACAGGTACACTGCCCTTTTTGAAGTACAGTTTTTCCGGAATTCTTAACCACAACATATTCTCTCTCCGTTCGGCGACTGTTTTGATGTTGAGGAGTTGGGCAATATTCGTCTGTCCGGCGAAAGAGCTTCCGCCCCAAGTGCCAGGCCCCAAGGTAAGGGAGGGTGCCAGGTTGAAGTTATAGAGATCACCCAAACCGCCGAATGCAGTGGGCGTGTTAATCAGGACACGCGCCGCCTTAATCCGGGCACCAAAGACGTCAATTTTGGCGGTTTCGGTGGGATTGACATAGAGTGCGCCCGTATGTCCGGCACCGCCCTCGTTGACCAGCTTATCGCAGATATCCAACGCAGTCTCAAAATCCTTGGCGCGGAACATCCCCAGGAGAGGGGAGAGCTTTTCGTTTGCCCAGGCGTTGCTGTGGCTGGTATCATCGGTTTCTGCAATCAAAA
>JAVVPJ010000253.1:0-805 GCA_036655815.1 Oscillospiraceae bacterium | reverse complement strand
CTGAGCTTTCGGCTGATATTCACAAGAATGGAATCATTATGACGGGTGGAGGTGCCCAGCTCCACGGGTTTGATCGTCTGCTGGCGCAAGAAACTGGTCTACCTGTGCGGGTGGCAGAGGATCCGGCTGAATGTGTTGCCAAGGGAACAGCCCGGGCTTTCGACTATCTGGATATTCTCACTGACGGATTTGTCAAAACCCCCACCTATTTGCATTAAAGCCAATTGCAAAAGCGAGAGAAGGCTGCTGTGAATTGTTGGTTTTTGGGAATCTGCCCAATCCTGGCATGTGATACAAGAGTTGAAAGTATTTTCGATGGGAAGATGCAACCGCTGTTTTACAACTGCTTTTACGTGGCCCAATAAATCACAAAAGGGAGCGCTGCAGAATAGATTCAAAAAGCAACGAGGTTAGACGCCCAAAAGGGTTTTCTAACCTCGTTGTTTGCGTTAGAATCAGTTCGTGGGGAATATATATTTTATAAAACCTGCCAATGTCGCGCAAAAAAAGTGCAAGGAGATTCTCCCATATCTAAAGATCTGACTCTCTCCGGCCTTGTTCATGATGATATATTTGAAAGAAATCATTCGGCGCTGTCACAGATTTTGTCCTGCAACAGCGCCGAATTATGTTATGCCTCGGGGGGCTTGGAGGGCGGTGTAGTTGTATGGTTACGCTTTGCATTCGCCACACGGATCACCCGCCGTGCGAGTCGCACAAGCGCCCATGCAACGAGCCCCAACACAGCCAGCCATACCAACAGCGTGGGTGCATCCTCCACAATGAAAATCAGCATTCCCTCAAG
>JAVVPJ010000252.1:0-837 GCA_036655815.1 Oscillospiraceae bacterium | reverse complement strand
CTAATTGAACAGTGCATCGGAAAATACCCAGTTGAAACAATGTGCAAATTCTATAGCGTGTCTCGTAGCGGATACTATCGTTACCTACAGCACAAGAATATGCCCGCAAAAGATGCTTCACTCGCCAACATGATTGCAGAATGCCAGAGCTTGCGTGGAAAGATACATGGATATCGCTACATACAGCTATGGCTTGAAAAGACCAAGAGTATCTACAGAAACCCTAAGACCGTGCTACGTGTCATGCGCAAGTATGGTTTGCTTAGCGAGGTTAGGCGCAAGCGGTGGCAGGGCTGCGGACAGTCTGTTCATCGATATGCAAATATCCTGAACCGTAACTTTAAGACAGAACAGCCAAACAAAAAATGGGTGACTGATATCTCCTATATCCCCACAACACAAGGCTTTCTCTACCTATCTGTTATCCGAGACCTCTTTGACAACAGTATTGTTGCCTACAAAACCAGCAGGCAACAAACTGTGAACCTCGTTCTGGATACCGTTCGAGAGGCTGTACAAAAAGAGGCGGTCGCTGGGGAGTTACAGCTCCACAGCGACCAAGGTTTTCAATACACCTCACAAGCATACTTTAACCTAACCAAAGAATACGGCATTACGCCATCAATGTCAAGACGGGGAAACTGTTACGACAACGCAATGGCAGAAAACTTTTTCTCCATTTTGAAGACAGAGTGTATCTACCGGCACAAACTAAAAACCTTTGATGAGGCAAAGTTATTGATTGATGAGTATATTGATTTCTACAACAATGAGCGCATTCAAACAAAAACGAGCCTGACACCTCTCGAAAAACGGCGTCAGGCTTCGTAATCTTTA
>JAVVPJ010000251.1:0-840 GCA_036655815.1 Oscillospiraceae bacterium | reverse complement strand
GTCCTGCGGTTTCAAAACCTATCAAAACCGCGGTAAACTACGTTCCCGCATGGACGAGATACAGCAATCCATTGCAGCTATAGTTGGTAAGCTGCCCGGTCGCGCAGCGATGGAAGCTCCAGCGGAGCTTTCAAGGGCACGAGCGGTAGTAGGCACCGCAGTGCCTACTATGGAGCCGAACGGCGACAAGCGTGGTGTCATCACTCAATCTGAAAAGTTAGAGCTTGCCCAAAGCTATGAAAACCTTGCCGGGCATTGCCTCAAGGCGGTCATCACAATGGAAATCGGTCAGCAAAAGCTGGAGCAGGCACAGGTTCAAGCACCTGAGATGACAATGACAATGTGAAATCATAACCACCCGTCCAACGGGTGGTATGCTCAGGGGCTATAAGCCCCTGTTACCTGCCAGCGTCTCAAGACGCTGGCTTTCACTTTGTTCAAGCCTATTGCATTTGTCACTTTTGCCGCCCCTTAAAGGGCGTTCGTATTACTTACCCTGACCCTTGAAAGGGTCTTCATATTCTTTTACACTCAGCTTATCCAAAGCTATATCGTGTTTTTCTTGGTCTACTATGTATTTTTTTATTGTGGCTTCATTTAACCCCACTGTACTTACATAGTATCCCTCTGCCCAAAAATGTCTGTTCCCAAACTGGTACTTTAAGTTTGCATGTTTGTCAAACATCATCAATGCACTTTTTCCTTTGAGATACCCCATGAAACTTGACACGCTTATTTTTGGTGGTATACTCAAAAGCAGATGCACATGGTCAGGCATCATGTGACCTTCGATTATTTCCACTCCCTTGTATTTGCATAATGTCCTTATGATTTCTTGCA
>JAVVPJ010000250.1:350-856 GCA_036655815.1 Oscillospiraceae bacterium | reverse complement strand
ATCTGCCTTGTCTGTTTTTGTTTTGCGCAGACTGATGCTTTTCCTGCTTAGACCGGTGTACAACGGATTGATTACAATGGTTTCGAGGCCTTTGTTTTTCGAAAATCCGAGAATGTTGCAGCTGTAATGTCCCGTGGCTTCAAGCCCTACTTTTACTTTGTCCGGATTTTTTCTCAGCAGTCTTAATTTTAAATAACAAATCTTCAAACCCATCCATGTTGTAACGGAATTTTAAGAGACGGCAAATATGTCTGCGATACCGTATAGGAACAGCTATAACGGGAGGTGCGAATGAAAATATTTGAAACAGCGCAAGGGTGGCAGTTCATAGGATTTTAACTGCCACCCTTGTTGTATTATAAATTCCTCAAATAAAGCAATAATCCAAACCCCTCACCAACGGTGAAAAGGTTTAGATTATCATGGTTTGCGAGCCTCGTCAATAAAAGTTATCATCGAATTTCATTCAGAGGATTTGAACTCTCACGCTAATTGAGAAACCCTCG
>JAVVPJ010000250.1:0-340 GCA_036655815.1 Oscillospiraceae bacterium | reverse complement strand
AAACTCTTGTCTGTAAAGTCAGAGAATCCATCACTGCTTCGACTATAAGCACAGACCTTTACGGCCGCACATATATTTTTAAGCAAAGGCTGCCCTTTGCTCCGTTGTTTCAAAATAATACCGCCACCAAGGTGGTGATTGTTCCGGTGGGTGGCCGGCGAATAATCGCCATCGCCAACAGGCGCCACATAAAATATCACTACAAAACAACAGAAGGTCTGCTGACCTTTTTGGGGATACCCTCTGCCGTCTGATAGCAACATTTTTTGCCTGTGATATAGGCTGCTGCCGCATTACACTCTTGCAAAGAATATCGTTCGAGAGGTATCGCCATGATGTG
>JAVVPJ010000249.1:0-864 GCA_036655815.1 Oscillospiraceae bacterium | reverse complement strand
CTCTTCACGCAGGAGGGGTACTGCTTGCCCCATTTCTCGGTAAATCGGAGCAATGCCGTCATGCCTTCCTCCTCATTGATCGCCTGATAGACCGGCTTCAAATCGGCCATAAGCGGTTTGATATCCTTGTAGCTGACGTAACGGGTGGAGGAGCGAATTTGATGAATGATGCAGCGCTGCGTTTGGGACTTGGGGTACACCGCACCGATTGCCTCGCGGAAGCCATTCAGTCCATCCACACAAAACACGTAAACGTCCTGTACACCACGGTTTTTCAGGTCATTGAGGACATTCAGCCAGAACTTGCTGCTCTCGTTTTCGCCAATCCAAACGCCCAAAATGTCCTTCCTGCCGTCCATGCGAATGCCCAGCACAACATAGGCAGCTTTGGTGAGATACTGGTGGTTTTCCTTGACTTTGTAATGGATGGCATCCATGAACACGAAGGGGTAAACCTGCTCCAGCGGGCGATTTTGCCAAGCGGTTACCTCCGGCATGATTTTTTCGCTGATTTTACTCACCAGCTCCGGCGAAATCTCCACGTCGTAGAGACTTTTGATTTGATCTGCGATATCCCGTTGGCTCATGCCACAGGCGTACAGCCCCAGGATTTTTTCCTCCATCCCGTCGGCGTTGCGGTCGTATTTACTGATGATTTTAGGTTCATATTCACCGTTTCGATCACGGGGAATTTTGACGTCCACCTTGCCCAGCTGCGTTTTTACGCTCTTTTTTGAATACCCGTTTCTGTAATTTTTCGACAGCCCTTTTTCTTCTGCTTCTGATATTCTCTCGCTTTTTTCGTAACCCAGCTGTTCGTCTAATTCACCTTCCATCACCTGCTGGAGCGCATCCCGGAACAAA
>JAVVPJ010000248.1:0-872 GCA_036655815.1 Oscillospiraceae bacterium | reverse complement strand
TGAAAAACAAATTTTCTGTTCCTACTGATGTTTTAACTAATCGTAGATATAAAGCATTTTGTCGCATTGCTCAGTGGGCTGCAGAAAGAGCTAAAATTGAGCTTTCGGCTGGAAATTCCAGCACAATTGCATTAAGTGAAAATGAAGCACGCACCAGTGATGAAGCGGATACAGAAATGTATCTTGATATTGATATTTTACGTGAGCAAATTGACAATATGATTTCTGACATGATATCAGAAACTCTTAGAATTGCGCGTGAAACATTGAGTAAAGCTGGTCTTTCCGCAAATGATCTTGAAAAGATTGTTTTTGTGGGCGGGCCTACAAATTATAAACCACTTCGCGATAAAGTTGCATTTGAGCTGTCATTGCCTGCCAATATAGATGTGAATCCCATGACAGCTGTTGCAGAGGGAGCCAGTATTTTTGCGGAATCCATTGATTGGAACACGGAAAATCACAACCGCAAAGCAACAAACAAGGAAATCAAAACAAATATAGATTTGTCATTCAAATATACTGCTCGTACGCCAAACAACAGCGCAAAGATCATGTGCGTGTTGGGAAAAGCAATAAGCGGTTATAGCATTCGGGTTACAAGTCTTGACAGCGGTTGGTCATCAGGAAATGCAATTTTAGAAAACAATATGATACTCGATTTGCCGCTGACGAAATGTGGTGAAAACAAATTTTCAATTAAAATCCTTACGCAGAAAGGACGAGAGTGCAATATAGGACTTGATGAGATAGTAATCACCAGAACCATGGCGACCATTGGCGCTATACCAGCATCAAATTCGATTGGTATAGAGGTTCTTGATTAGCTTGGAGGTGTTGAGACGCTCAGCTTTTTGATTAATGAAGGGGAC
>JAVVPJ010000247.1:0-896 GCA_036655815.1 Oscillospiraceae bacterium | reverse complement strand
AAAGGACGGTTTGTTCTTGATGACCTTGCAGAATTGACGGTTCAGACCAATAACATTCATCGTGTGCATGATGCGCCGAAGTGCGAAAAAGGTGGATAAAATAATCCTCCCTGCCGTCCATACGGATGCCCAGCACCACGTAGGCTGCTTTGGTAATATCCTGGCGGTTTTCCTTCAATTTATAGTGGATGGCACCCATGAAAACGAAGAGGTAAATTTGCTCCGACGGGCGATTTTGCCAAGCAATGATCTCAGGCATGATTTTCTCGTTGATTTTGCTCACCGGCTCTGGGAAAATGTCAACGTCGTAGAGACTTTTATGTTGCTCGGCGATGTCCCTGGCTCATGCCGCAGGCATACAGACCAAGGATTTTCGACGCCATGTATTGACTGTGTTTCCCATAAAAAATACTTCCTTTCAGTCGTTGACTCTTTGAATTTGAGTTTCGACTGAAAGGAAGTTCTTTAATTCGCTTTTACTTAAAATTTTTCGCAGTCTCAGCTAACGGCACGCAATTGGACTACGGACAGCCGATTGTTAAAAGAATATTAGCGTAAGTACGACGCTCACCAGTCGATATTGCAAGACGTACCGCTTTCTCGCAACACGCATCGTAGAATTCATATCTTCCTATAGCCTCTAGTTTCAGTCCCAGATACTCACGAAACTGCGCAAATATTTCTGGTTCGCAGTCATCTTCCGGGATCATCACTTCAGCTTTTTCAAAAACTACTTCTTTTTTAAGTGCTTCAAGCACATCAATGACTCCAGGCAAACCTGCTATTACGCCAAGATATACTTTTTCAGCTCCTTCTGTCATGGAAACTAATGGATAGTTCCCATCTGCAATAAGCACTTTGTCCCCATGACCACATGAAGAAAGTACTGTCATTAT
>JAVVPJ010000246.1:0-899 GCA_036655815.1 Oscillospiraceae bacterium | reverse complement strand
CAGATAACGAATGTAATCCACGGACTCCACGGTGTCCAAAAATGTCACGCCGCAGGAGTCCAAACGTAGCAGCAGATTGCAGATATCGCCCATGGAGACGCAAAGTGTTTCCCCGGCGACGGTGAATTCCACATAGTTCAGCTCCTCAAAATCCACGGCGGCAAAAAGCCCGTCAAGGCTCTTTAGCGGGTACTGCTCTCGGGAATTTGTGAAGGCTTTTACCTCTGTAATTGGGCTTTGTGCGATTTTGGGAAGATATTCCTCAACCAGCCGCAAATAGTCCAACATTCGCTCTTGGGCTTGGGGCTTATCATATTGAAAATCCATTTTAATCTTGCTCATAGTCAGTACCTTCCTCAAGTTTATTTTTATTGTTTAACCTGCTTCATGGACAGGGAAATGCGCTTTTTTTCGGGGTCAACAGCCAGCACAACCACCTTGACGATATCGCCAACGGCGACCGCTTCGGAGGGGTGGCGGATGAATTTGTTGCCGATTTCGGAGATGTGGACAAGTCCGTCCTGATGGACGCCGATATCCACAAACGCGCCAAAATCAATGACGTTGCGGACTGTGCCGTCCAAAACCGTGCCCACCATTAAGTCCTTTAAATCCAGTGCGTCCGTGCGAAGCAGGGGGGCGGGCAGCTCGTCACGGGGGTCACGACCGGGCTTTACAAGCTCCTTCACGATGTCACGCAGGGTTGGCAGACCCACCTCGCATTCCTCGGCGGCTTTGTTTTCGTTTTGCGCCTTTAAGCGCTCGGGCAGCTCGGAAATTTCGCCGGCGGAAACGTCCTTTAGCTTGAAGCCGCAGAGGGCAAGCAGCTTTTCGGCGGCGGAATAGCTTTCCGGGTGAACGCCCGTGTTGTCAAGGACGTTTTTGCTCTCCGGCACCCG
>JAVVPJ010000245.1:0-958 GCA_036655815.1 Oscillospiraceae bacterium | reverse complement strand
AAAAAAGTCCGCTTCGCAGCACTCTTTCATCCCTATTTGTGCTGACGCATTAGCGGCAGAATGGAGATTACAATGAAAAAATTTATGGTGGTCAGCGGATTTTTAGGCGCAGGAAAAACGACCAGTATGGTCGCCCTATCAGACGTAATCAACGCCAAGTTCTCAAAGGCCTGTGTCATTGCCAACGACCTGGGCGCTAAAAACCTTGTGGACGCCAAGTTCTCAAAGGCCTGTGGCTGCGATACCACCGAACTGACCGGACAATGCATCTGTTATCAAACGGAAAACCTGGTGGACAGGCTCAGACGCCTGATGGACCATGAACATTATGATCTTGTCATGTCTGACATCCCGGGCTGTGGCGTAGGCGCTCTCGAACATGTTTATCATAAGCTTGACAAAGAATATCCCAATGAGTTTGAACTGGCTCCCTTTATGGTGGTTGCCGACCCTGAACGACTGCGCGCCATTATGCCCGAAAAGGCTGATCTGAATCTTCCGCAGGAAATGAACTATCTGTTCAGCGCCCAGCTTCAGGAAGCAGACCTCATCGTGCTCAATAAAATTGATCTTCTCACCGCCGCACAAACAGAGGAATGCCTGCAATTTTTGAAAGGCATTTGCCCCGATGCCGCAGTCTTTGCAATCTCTGCCAAAAACAGGACGAATATCGACCAAGTGGCAAATTATATCATGTCTCATCACGCCCAGCTTAAAACGATTGATATCGGTTACGGCGGCTCTGAATTTATTGCTGCAGAACAGAAACTCAGCTGGTATAACCGTCAAATATATGCGAAAATCTGCTGCAAGACCTTTGATGGCAATGAGTTTTTAGAGGATCTGGTCGAATCCATTCGGGACAAGTTGAAACAACATCATCGGAATGTTCCCCATCTGAAAGTGTACGCCGACGCTACGGACGGCACCGCCTGTAAGATTTCTCTTTTGGGCGTTG
>JAVVPJ010000244.1:0-959 GCA_036655815.1 Oscillospiraceae bacterium | reverse complement strand
TCCATTTATCGCTGAGTGCCCCGGCAAAAATGCTCATCACAACATAGGGCGCATAGGAGCACACGGACAGCATTGCCGTGGTGAGTGCCGAACCCTGCTGCTGATACGACCATATAATCAAGGCAAAGCTTGTCATGGAGCTGCCCAAAGCCGAAAAAGCTTGGGTAGACCATAAAATCAAAAAGCGATGCAGCTCTTTGAGGAGTGTATTAAATTTTTTCATTGACTTTGCTCCTTTTAATTTTCAATTGATCAAAAAATTAAAATGCAAAGCCCGTTGGGACGAATGCTAGTTTAGTACTCCATGCAGGTTCGTCCATATCAGACCTTGCATGGAGCGGATACAATACAAAGCTTCATTAGAAATTCCTTTCCCCTAGAATCCCATAGCAGGGATTTTAATCCTTTTCAATGGCATCCTCTGTCCCAAACAGCAGGAGCATTCTTTGGTTTTGACTCCACTTGATAAAGGAAAAATGCACCTTCAAATGGATTTTCCCATCGGGACTGGTGATTTCGAGATTTTCTGTTTCCCCTCGGTGAATGCGCTCCACCAAACAGGTCTCGCAGGGTTTTGCTTGTCCGCCGCGCAATGCCATGAAGCAAAATGCGCCGGCTTCCGCCGCCGGAATCATCTCCCGCATTTTCCGATTGGTGTATTCCAGCACATGGGTTTCCGGATTGACCACGCAGATATAGTCCGGCAGAAGATCCAAAATTTTCAGCCGTGTTTGGAGGTTGTCCCATAGCGCAATCTCTGTTTTTTTCTTGAACAGGAACACGCTCAGCACCTTGGAGAGGAAGGAGAGCTTGGAAATTTCCTCCGGCGTCCACACCCGGTATTCCACACACTCATCAAAGCCAATCAAACCGCAGATTTTTTCGTCATTGCGAATGAGCACCTTTAAGGTGGAGCGTACCTGTCTGGCTTGGAGGGTTTGCCGGAGATAGGGCGGCAG
>JAVVPJ010000243.1:0-971 GCA_036655815.1 Oscillospiraceae bacterium | reverse complement strand
CCGCTACAACCCAAAAACAGAGATTGCCTACTATGCGCAGGAATTGGAGCTGCTCCAACCGGACAAAAATATTTTGGAAAACGTGGATGCGCCGGAGTATACCGAGTGGCAGCTCCGCACAGCCCTCGGCAATTTCCTGTTCTATGAAAATGATGTATTCAAAAAAGTGGAAACGCTCTCGCCGGGGGAAAAGGCAAGGGTCGCCTTGTGCAAAGTGCTTTTGCAAAAAGCCAATTTGCTGGTCTTGGACGAACCGACGAACCATCTTGACCCGGAAACCCAAGAGATTATCGGCGGGAATTTTAATGTCTATCCGGGGACGATTATCGTCGTCAGCCACAATCCCTCCTTTGTGGAGCAAATCGGCATCAGCCGCATGCTGATTTTGCCCTCGGGACGGATTGAGGACTATTCCCGCGAGCTGCTGGAGCACTATTATGACATAAATACGCCCGAGGAAGAAAAGGAGCAGACAGGGAAGAAGGGCTAGAAAGAAAAAGCCCCCCCACGGCAAAGGCGGTGAAGGGGGTTCGCTTCTTCGACAAACGGAAATTAGCAGAACGCCGATTGTGTGGCGTTCTGCTAATTTTTATGTTTTGTATTGCAGGGGAAATGTTTCCCTTGGGAGCGGGGGATTATCGGGCGATTATGCTTTTGTTTTCGCTGAATGCGGCAATTTGCTCTTTGGTATAGCCCAGACCTTCAAGGACTTCCACGGAGTTTTCGCCCAGCATGGGAGCGGGAGCGCATTCTGAGGAGCCTTGGCTATCGAAAAGAATGGGGTTGTTGGGAATGACCATTTTTGTTCCGCCAACGGTTTCGACCTCGCGGAGGAAATCGTTGTCCCATGCCTGCTTGTCTTTATAGACATCAGAGGGATTTGAAACGAACTCAAACACCGTGTCAATGGAGATTAGAACAGCCTTAAGCTCCTCGGCGGTATATTTTGCAAGTCCTTCGTCAAACAGCTT
>JAVVPJ010000242.1:0-1002 GCA_036655815.1 Oscillospiraceae bacterium | reverse complement strand
ATGCGTTTGGCCTGTTGGGGGCAGAGCAGGTTGATTTTGGATGGGCCAAGTATGGCGGGATTGGACTCATGGTGGCCGGTGTGCTTTTGTTCAAACTCAAATAGCAGCTAATTGGATAGTTTGAAGTGATCCAAAATATGTAAGACAAATGTTTTCATTAAGCAGCCAAGAGGGGGCTTGCCGCCTGTGAATAGCAGGAGACAAGCCATTTTGTGTTACTTTAATATGCCACTATATTACCATAAAGACAAATCGGAAAACCCGCAGGAACAAAGGGTTTTAAGGTTTGTCTTTCTTTCACCCCCTCTTCTCCCATCAAAAAAGCGACACGAAAGATGGTGCCAAAAAGTGAAACATTATATTAACGACAAGGACAGGAAGTCCATACAATGAAAAGATGCAGATTAAAGCATTTGACTTGGGATGATAGACTAAGAATTGAAGCAATGTTGAAAGACGAACGAAAGATCAAAGAGAACGCCGACGAAATTGGTGTTCATATCAGTGCGATCTACAGCGAACCCTTCTGGCTTTTACCGAACAACTCACGCGTTAGAAACTTATGATTTTTATGGGCGACTGACCATACAGCAGTAAGTGTCGTTTCTTTCTTGGATCGTCTTGAACGTAGTTATGGAAAAATATTTTAAACGATAGATTGTAAAATGAAGTGTGCCACCCTGTTTGGGCAAAAGGAGAGCCCCTAGCGCAGCCAACATGTAGAATAGAGTTGTTACCACAACTCTCCAGCCTGTCGAGAAAATCCGCCTCATGGGCAGACTTTTTCGACAGGCTGCGCAGCTCTTTTTTGAGCTGTGCCATACCCAGCGCCGGGTGAGCCGCACGGATCTGGAGTCCGGCTATCTCAATCGCCCCGAAAGCCCCACGGAATGCATGATTTGAGCTATCAGACGCTGGATACCGACCACGGCATTATTCTGGATGTGGCGGTCACGCCGGGCAACGCCAGCGATGCCACGCCCCATCTGGACCAGCTGGCAC
>JAVVPJ010000241.1:0-1018 GCA_036655815.1 Oscillospiraceae bacterium | reverse complement strand
CGCAAGGCCATGCTCGCGACGATCACGCACAAGAATTTATTTTGTAACGGAGGAATCCCCATGCGTAAAAATAAGCGTCCCGACAATTTAATTCTCCCGAGGAAAATTACCAAACAAACTAATTTACCAATCAATAAGATGCTTGAACGCCGTCCTCAAAAGAGGGCGGTTTTTCATCGTATCGGCAGTAGAGAAAGGTAGGTCAAAATGGCTTTTATCTATTTTACAGAGTCTGCAAATAAAAAGTCAAGCCCCAAAATGAAAAAACTCTCACAAAATTCGTGAGAGCAAATAGGGCAACAGAAATAAGCCGGAGAAAAAGTGTTTTTCGCCGACCTGTGTGCAGGCACATGAAAGAGGTGGTTAATTCTCGGTGGTATCAGCGTGATCCAGCGCCGCCAAACACTCTTTAACCCGTGCGTAGTAGATGCGTAGGAACTTGTTGGCGGCAGCAGTCATGTAAACGAAATAGGGCTTGCCCTCGGCACGTTTCTTGTCCAAAAACCGGTACACAGCCTCGTCCGCGGGGGACTTTTTCAGATAGGTGCAGATGACTTGGTATAGCGTTTTGCGCAGATGGGGCGAACCGCGTTTCGTCGTGGGATTGCTCTGTGCCTCGTGCTTTCCGGACTGGTTCACGGCAGGATCAACGCCCGCAAAGGCCACCAGCGAACTGCGGCGGGGATAGCGGAGCACATCGCCAATCTCTGCCATGAGCTGCGCGGCGGTGATTTCACCGACGCCGTACATGGCAAGGACAGTCTCATATTCCGGCAGCAGTTTTGCCAGCTTGAGCATCTCCGCACGCATGGCAACCAATGTGGTTTTGGCGGCAAGAAGCTGCTGCGCCGCTATTGTGATGAGCAGTTTCGTGTTGTCGTTCTTTGGCAGCGTGGTGATATGTCCGCAGCTATCGGCGTAAAGAGAAAGCGCCTTTTCCTCGCTGAAATTGTAGCCCTTGCGCTTGCACCACTTGCGGTAGCGCTCGATAAATGACACTTCGCTGACATGGCAGACG
>JAVVPJ010000240.1:0-1098 GCA_036655815.1 Oscillospiraceae bacterium | reverse complement strand
AATCAGTTTTCTCTTTTTCATAATTTTCTTCCTTTTAAATTAAACTTTTTATAACTCTATTATCACGACATTACGACCATTTTCATGGCTGTAATGAATGCTTTTGGCAACTTGTCTTAAAATGGTCAGTCCAAGATGTACGTTTTCATCGTCAATAATCTTAAAAGGATCATACTGATGCCCTGCGCAATCACAACGAAGCTCAACCGTTTTTTCAAGCTCGCCATATGTGATTTCTATCTGCAAATCAATGCTGTCGGCACAGCCATTAAGCATTTCATAAACAAGCTCCTCCGTGCATAGCTGAAGCCGATATGCGTATAGCTCAGCAATTCCGTATCGCTCGGCAAAATTTTGGATTCCGCCTTGTAGCTGCATGAGGTCAAAGCTTCGGCTGTCGATATGCTTTGAGAAAAATTTAAGCTTACGCACAAATTCGCGTGTTTTAGGTTTTTGAGGATAATCGAAAATCTCCTCGGGTGTCCCTTCTTCATAGATGCCGTATTCATCAAAATAAAGAACACGCGTGGCAACCTCACGTGCAAATGCCATTTCATGGGTAACAATCACCATCGTCATATTCCTTTTAGAAAGCATGCGGATAGTCGCCAATACTTCTCCAACCATGGTGGGGTCAAGTGCCGACGTCGGCTCGTCAAATAGCATGATTTGAGGCTTCATCGCAAGGCAACGGCAAATGGCAACACGCTGTTTTTGTCCGCCGGACAACGTGCTCGGCATGGAGTATGCTTTACTCTCTAACCCTACCATGCGTAAAAATTCCAATGCTTCTTCTACTGCCTGCTTACGTGGTATCTTTTTGACAAGCATAGGGGCAAGAATAATATTTTCCAACACATTCATATGTTCAAAGAGGTGAAAGCCCTGATACACCATACCCATTCGAGTGCGAAGCAAATTTATATCAGCGCCTTTTGCGGTAATTTCTTTATCTTCAATTATAATTTTTCCGGTATCGGGTTGCTCTAATAGTTCCAGTAACCGCAAAAACACACTTTTACCACAACCGGAAGGTCCAATCAAAGCAATTTGTTCGCCTTTTTTTACATTTAAATTCACATTTTTAAGAACTTCGAG
>JAVVPJ010000239.1:0-1146 GCA_036655815.1 Oscillospiraceae bacterium | reverse complement strand
GTTAAGAAGCCATTATGCTGAAATTTCAGATTTTTTGAGCGGGCTTCAAACCCTGCCAGACGCTTTTGTGTGTGCGAGTGACTTTATTGCACATTTTGTGAAGCGGTATTTGGCGGAAAGCGGGCGCGAGGTGCCGACGGGTTTTGTGCTCACAGGCTTTGATAACAATGCGGAATACGCGAATGTCGCGGATCAAATTACCACGGTGGATGTGCAAACCGCCTTGCTAGGCAAGCGTTTGGCGCGTGAGGCGATGTTTCGCGCGGATTACCCGAGCGCATCCTATCAAGTGGCGTATGTGGAATCGGAAATTATTTATCGCGAGGGGGTTTAAAGGGGGGGACTTAGCTCCCTAATCGACCAAAATCCTTTGCTTGATTAGGCTTGCAACACATGGTATGATACGGATGTCAAAATATGGCATGGCGAACAAGCCGTCAAACACTTCCTCCGATGCTACTTGTGATGTGTTGAGCCCAAAGTCAGTTCCTTTTCTTCCTCTGGCGTATTGATATTATAATAGTGCTCCAGCAGCTCGCGGGAATAGTCTTCAATCCGCCCAGAGGGCAGAATCAGCATTCGGCTTATGCCGATCTGCTCCACAAAGGAAGGGTTGTGGCTGACGACGATGATGGTTCCTGAATAGACATTGAAATTCCCTCCGATGATTTCCTGCGTTTCTGGATCCAGATGGTTTGTCGGTTCGTCCAAGACCAGCAAATTGGCTTTTTGCAAAAGCACTTTACACAATGCAACTCTTGCCTTTTCCCCAGGTGAAAGCGTTTCTACTTTTTTGAATACATCATTGTCGTAAAACAGGAAATTGCCAAGAGCTGTGCGTAGCTGCCACTCTGAATACTCCTGCGTATCCACATTTTCTAAAATTTGCTTGCCTTGATCGAGCAGCTCCAATTCCTGCGCATAGTAGGCAATCTCTGTTTTGGGGTTGTAGCGCACACGCCCCTGCTCGGGGGTTAAAATGCCCATTAGCAGCTTTAGAAGCGTTGATTTGCCGACGCCGTTTTCGCCGACCACCAAAAAGCGCTCCTTGCCCTGCAACGCAAACGACAGATTTTGATGCAGATAAGGGCGGTTTGGATAAGCAAAGGTTAAATTTTCCACCTCAAGCGGGGTTCTAGCGCCTTC
>JAVVPJ010000238.1:0-1237 GCA_036655815.1 Oscillospiraceae bacterium | reverse complement strand
ATCGGGGGTGACGGTAGGCTTTTCCTCGTCTCCGCTTGACTCAACATATTCTCTGGTGTAGGGGATGGTAGTCGTGCAATCAATGGTACGCAGCGTGCCATCAGTGGTTTTGTAGGCCAGTGTGAATGACATCTGGTTGCCCTTTCCGGTATATTTTACCGGAATTGTGATGTCAAATGTGAATTTTCCACTTTCGGGGCTGACCACACGCTTGACTGTGACCTCTCCATTAGCCAAGGGGAAAGAATCATTGGACGTATAACCGGTGATGTAGGGCTTAATGTCGGCAGCAACATCCTTGTCTGCAACCTGATAGTCTACAATCTGAAAGGTTGGACTAATCGCATCATTTTTTTCTATATTGCGGTCATTGAGATTAATCAACTTGATATTGCTGGTGCTGACCACTGTGGTGTCTCCAGAATCGGAGATAATGTCGAAATTGGTCTTCATGCCCGCAATCCATTGGTTTTCCGCATTGGCTCGTTCAAAGCGCAGGCCGTTCCAACTCACTGTGGTGATGGTGTCTGCCAGAGGACGGGAGATGGTTGTATTGGTAAAGCGGGGGGCGTTACCCGGTCCACTGAGCTGGAGCACCAGTGTGCCGCTGGCGATGGACTTGACCTCAACACTATAGCCACTGCCCACGGGCAGCGCTGCATTGGGCGTTCCAGAGATTTCAATGGGACCAACAGCGCTGGCGACCGCTTTGGCCGCAAAAGAGGTGGTGGGCAATGCCGTCACAGCAAGAACGGCTGCTACCGCGAGGGCAAAAAAACGTTTTAGCATATTCAAAAGAACTCTTTCCTTTCGCATGGTTGTCATCCTTCTTTCTTGTCGGGCGGTGCTGCGGGTAACTGTGACGTGTCATCTGGCGGCTGTGGCGCAGTCGTTTTTGCACATGTGAAGAGCCGCGTTATGTGATCACGCAGCTTTTTCAGCGTTTTCTGGACGACATGCAGTTGAGAGGGTGTTGCCACATGAGCATCACCGGGCAAAGGATCAGACATGGATGGATCGGGTGGCACAAGGGCAGGCGCTGTGGGTATTCCATCCAGTTCGCTGAGCATTTCGGCACCGCCTTGTTCAATGAGAGCCGAAACCAAGGCGATTGATTCATTCCCTGAATTTTCCACTTGGCTATGTAGAGAAGGGGACGTTCGCTCAGGCAACTCATCAAGATAGGCAGGGCGCTCATTGCGCTCATCCCGCACAACCTCACCGTCACGTAGGGTGA
>JAVVPJ010000237.1:0-1496 GCA_036655815.1 Oscillospiraceae bacterium | reverse complement strand
CATTGCCCCTGGAACACCGTTTGCCAATCTTCCAGAGGAATTTGTCTGCCCCCTGTGCGGTGTGGGTAAAGACCTTTTTGAGCAGAAATAAAATGTTACGTCCAAGACAAAATGAGGGGGATATTTCGGTGGGCATCGAAATATCCCCCTCCCAAAAAGGAGAGATTTTATGGCAGCCATCCCTGTATCCGACGGAATCTGGTCGGTAGGTGTACTCAATCCGAATCTGCGCATTTTTGATGTGGTTATGGCGACCGATTATGGCACCAGCTACAACGCGTATCTTGTCAAAGGCGAAAAAACAGCCCTCATTGAAACTTGTCATCACCGTTATCAGGAGTTTTTCTTCCGCAATATTGAACAGATCATCCCGCTTGAGAAGCTTGACTATATCATCCTCAACCACTGTGAACCTGATCACTCGGGTTCGCTGGAGGCACTCTTGCAACGCGCTCCCCAAGCGCAGGTAGTTGCGTCGCAGGCCGGATCAATCTATCTTAAAAACATCACAAACCTTCCAACATTGAAGGTTCGCGTTGTCAAGCAGGGGGAAATCATCGATTTGGGTGGGAAAACCCTTGAATTTATCAGTGCCCCGTTCCTCCATTGGCCTGACTCCATGTTTACCTATGTCGTCGAGGATAAAACGCTATTCCCTTGCGATTTTCTTGGATCGCATTACTGCGAACCGCAGCTGTTTGATACGAATATGGTCTATCCCAAGCGGTATGAAACGGCATTTCGAGGCTACTATGACGCCATATTTGGACCATTCAAGCCTTATGTACTGGCGGGGCTGCAAAAGATCGCACAGCTTGACATTGCGATCGCATGCCCCAGCCATGGTCCTATCCTGACAGTGCGTGGGCGCTTGAACGAAGCGCGAGAATGCTATCGCGAATGGAGTCAGCCACATCAGAATTCGGTGCCTAATATTCCTGTCTTTTACACCTCAGCCTATGGCAATACCACGGCACTTGCAGTGGCACTGCGCGAAGGAATCTTATCAGCACTGCCTACCGCGTCGGTCGAACTGCTGGATATGACCGAGTGCGATATGGACACGCTGCACGCAAAGCTGAATACCTGCGATGCCTTTGCATTGGGCTCACCTACCATCAATCGCGATGCGTGCCCCCTTCTTGGCAGCTTCTGGCCGGTATTGACGCCATCAACAACCAGAAAAAGGCCGCGCTGGTGTTCGGTTCCTTTGGCTGGAGCGGAGAGGCTGTCCCGGCGCTTTGTGCGCGGCTTGTCGCCCTTAAACTGCGGGTGTTCGGCGAAGGACTCAAGGTCTGCTTTGTCCCCTCTCCCGACGATCTTGCCAAGGCCCGTGAAACAGGCGCGCAGTTTGCAGCTTTTTTTAAGAGCTAGGGCAGGGCTCCATACAAATACGTGGGATAGAAACAGCAGATAGCAGTATAAAATGGTTGTTTGGCCAGGCTACTGATACGAATGAAGAAAAGGCGCTGTTGCAGTTTTTGCTACTGCAACAG
>JAVVPJ010000236.1:260-1558 GCA_036655815.1 Oscillospiraceae bacterium | reverse complement strand
CATTCGACATTTCATGGAACTGAGGGGGATTGGGGTGATCAATGCGCGCCGTATGTTCGGTATGCGGGCCGTTAAAATTACCGAGAAAATCTCTCTGATCATTCAGCTTGAACTATGGCAGGATGACAAGCCATATGATCGTCTTGGGGTTGAAAATGAATACATGCAAATTTTGGGCATCAAAATTCCGGCTGTGACCATTCCTGTGAAACCGGGACGCAACTTGGCTGTTATTATCGAGGCTGCCACCATGAACCTGCGCCTCAAAAAGCTGGGTTATCATCCGGCACGTGAACTGATGAAGGCCTTGGGCATGCCGGAGGATGAGCTGCCGCCTGCCGAAAAGATCATCGGAAATACCAACTGGGACATAGAATAGTACTGTCCCGGGTAGCATGTGTGTAGGGGGCTCTTTATGACAGAATCACTGAAAAATCAGTTCTTAGCTACTGGTTGTCATGTCACAGTGGCAGAACCCATGCGTTTGCACACCACATTTCGCATCGGTGGACCGGCTCAATTGTTTGTCGAACCAGAGAACATTGCAGGAGTGGCTGCTGTGTGTCGTCTTTGCCATGCTCAAAACATTGCTTGTCATGTTCTAGGAAACGGATCCAATCTGTTGGTGGCTGACGAGGGCGTGTCGGGGGTCATGCTGTCCTTGGGGTCGCGCTTATCTGCCATTCGCCGAGAGGGCAACGACCTGATTGCCCAGAGCGGTGCGACACTGACGCAGGTCTGTCGTTTCGCGCAAAGAGAGGGACTTGCGGGTCTTGAGTTTGCGTTTGGTATTCCAGGAAGCGTTGGAGGAGCGGCCTATATGAATGCTGGAGCCTATGGCGGGGAAATAGGTAATGTTGTCACACGCGTAGATGCGCTTGATGCAGACAACACGCTGCAATCGCTAGAGGCTGCTGTGCTGGGCTTTGGTTACCGCACCAGCCTGTTTCAGCAGGGAGGCTGGGTTGTGGTTGGGGTGAGGTTTTCCCTGATGCCAGACGATCCGGCTGCGATTGATGAGAGGATGCACAATATCATGTCGCGTCGGTTGGCCAAACAGCCGCTTGACCTGCCCAGCGCGGGCAGCACGTTCAAACGACCGGAGGGCGCCTATGCGGCTGTTTTAATTGAGCAGTGCGGCCTCAAAGGATTTGCGGTGGGTGGGGCAGAAATCAGCCGAAAACATGCCGGATTTATCGTAAATACAGGAAGAGCTACCTGTGCTGATGTGCTGGCACTTTGCCACATCGTTCAGCAACGGGTGCTGGCGCAGACGGGGTTTGCTCTGGAGATGGAAG
>JAVVPJ010000236.1:0-250 GCA_036655815.1 Oscillospiraceae bacterium | reverse complement strand
ATTTTGATATGGATTTTTTACTCGTAACAGGCCTATCAGGTGCCGGAAAGTCTCAGGCTGCGCATGCTCTTGAGGATATTGGCTATTTTTGCATTGACAATATTCCGTCCGAATTAATTGAGCGCTTGGTGGGAATTTGTCGCCAGAATGATGAAAACGGACGTTATGCTGCCGTGATCGATATTCGTTCTCACTCCCTCATGGGCAGTCTGTTTGAGACGCGGGATCTACTGGTGCATTTAGGGTGTAA
>JAVVPJ010000235.1:0-1560 GCA_036655815.1 Oscillospiraceae bacterium | reverse complement strand
CGTTGGCAATAAAAGCGTAATACCATGCGTCCTCAGGTTCGGTGGGCGTCAACACCCGATCCAGCCCCTTGAAGTGATAGTAGCGACTGGTTTTTGTCGAAACCAGAAAGACAGAGTCATAGGCATATTTTTCACGATAGGCATCAAGATAGTTTCCCAGCTTCAGAATATAATCCTCATCCTCAAGATGAAGCCCTTCGTCGGCAAGAAGGCTCTTGAGTAGGTTGTCGTTGGCCATTGCGAGAGATACATTGAGAGGGCCGGAAAGCAGCTTGTCAATCTGGTCATAGATGCCATCGGCTGCCAGACTGGAGACGTGTTCTGCATCCCGCTCAAAAATGTCAGTATTGGAGCGGTAGCCAATGATTGAAGTTGCCACAAACCCACAGGTAATGATGATGCATACGATGATGTTGGTGCAAACCAAGGCATTCCTTTTCACAAACCCTCTGTCCAACGGGAGATGAGAATGATGTTTCCTAGCGATTTTGCTTGTCACCTCCTTGTTTTCGTGCCACGATCTGGACACGCAAAGCGGAATCCTTCTTAAGATTAGTACATTATAACAGATGATACACATAGATGATAGAAAATTCTTATCAACCTTCTATGAGAATTATAAAAAAAGATTCAAGCTATTGCGCGGCGATGCGCTCTGCCAGATCGTTGAGATAGACCCATCGCTCCGTTTGCGCCTCCAACTGGATTTCCAGCACTTCCTTTTGCTCCAGCAGTGCTTGCAAGCGAACATAGTCGCTGCCCGACGCCGCAATTTGTGCCGTGCAGGCCGCCTTTTGGGCTTCTAGGTTAGCCAGCAGCATGTCAATTCCTTCAAACTCCTGTTGTTCCTTAAAGGTGAATTTCAGCTTTTTGGGCCGCCCTGTTTCGTCCGAACGCGAAGACGTCCCACCCCTGTCCGACACGATCCGGCTTTTGCCCGTCGCCACTGTCGGACGCCGCGCTTCATAATCGGCGTAGTTGCCGGTGTAGACCGTGACAACGCCCTCTTCTCCTACCTCGAAAATAAAGGCGGCGAGCTTGTCAAGAAAATAGCGGTCATGCGAGACAGCCAACACCGCTCCTGGAAAAAACTCGAGATAATCCTCCAAAATGGTCAGCGTTTCAATGTCCAGATCATTGGTTGGTTCGTCCAACAGCAGTACATTGGGCGCTTCCATCAGCACACTGAGCAAATAGAGACGCCGCCGCTCCCCACCGCTGAGGCGCCCGATTGTTGAAAATTGAAGATCCGACGGAAACAAAAAACGTTCGAGCATCTGGGTGGCTGAAAAGGTGCCTTCCTTTGTCTCGATTCGGTTGGAAATGCCACTGATGAAGTCATAGACCCTCTGATTATAATCCAGCTCGCGGCATTCCTGCATGAAATAACCGATCTTCACCGTCGGACCTACTTCCACCTGCCCATCGTCCGGCGTTAGCCGCCCCGCAATCAGGTTCAACAAGGTCGATTTGCCAACCCCACTGCGCCCCACAATTCCGATGCGGTCATCTCGCCCGACCAGATAGGAGATATGCGCTACCGCTGGATGTCCCTCAAAG
>JAVVPJ010000234.1:0-1680 GCA_036655815.1 Oscillospiraceae bacterium | reverse complement strand
GAGCGTATTCCTGCGGCGTACGTACATCCAACAATACTGCGTTTGGTATGGATTGAAACCGCTTCACGCCTGCGTTGACGTCCGCCGTCCTCAAGAAATCAAAGAATCCCATTTTTTTATCATCCTCTTATAACATAGCAAGAATCTGCTGCTTGGAGCTTGCGCCCACCGAATGGTTGACAACTTTTCCGTCTTTCATCACAACCAATGTGGGAATGCTCATCACATTGAACTGTGTGGCAAGCTCCCGCTGCTCGTCCACGTTGATTTTACCTACCTTGAAGGCGGTTGCCTCCTGGGCTATTTCATCCACAATGGGCGATACCATGCGACAGGGGCCGCACAAGCTTGCCCAAAAGTCCAGCAAGACCGGCTGGGTGCTTTTCACGACCTCATTTTGATAGTTTTCCTTCGTTATTGTGATGACAGACATTGTGATGTCCTCCTTTTGTATTGCTAAGGCGCTGAGTGTTTCTCAATCGATTGAATAGTATCACTTTCGTTCAATGTGTTCGGTGACAAACTCACGCTTCTGCGATTTTGCTTTGCAAATGAGCTGCGTCATGGTTCCCATGGGGCAATATACGCACCATGAGCGTGGTTTGAACAGGAGCATCGTCACAAAACTCAACGCTGTGGAGGTCAGCATGACGCTATAAAATCCGAATGCGAACTGAGAAATCCAAGGCGATGCTCCGCCGCCATATGCCCATTGCCACGGGAGCTTGAATGTCCACAGCAGCGTAACTATCTGTTTGAGGTTGTTTGCACCTGAAAAAACAAGCCATGTATTCCAAAGCATTTGAAAGAACATGATGAAAAAGAAAATAAGGAAGCCATATCGGAACCATTTGTTTTTCAAAAATTTCGGCGGGTCTTTTCTTCGGGATAGTCCAAATCGTCCACCGACCAGCGCCAAAAGCTGTCCCCGTCCGCAATATCGGTTACAGTAGGCCTTGTTACCGCCAAAGCCTGAGATCGCCAGCGGCAGAAAAAAGCACAGCAATCCCATCCATGCAAACAAGATGTTGAAAAAGCCAAGAACGAGGTAAAGCAAGGAAAATATCCACAAATAATCATACCAGCGCTTTTTCATGAAGCCACCTCCTTAATGGCAATGACCGCGGCAGGGCACTCCTTGACGCATTTGCTTTCGTTCACAACGGCATATATGCCCTTATGAATGTAGATGGTTGACAGTGGACATACTTTGGCACAGCAGCCACAGGCGACGCATTCCTGCTGAGAAACCTTTGCTCTCCCTTTTCGTCTAATCTTTCCTTCCATGAAAACACCTCCGATGATGATTGTTTTTATCATACAGGCAAATACACCCTACGCACCGTGACATCGTCACAGTGCGTAGGGTGTATGCAGTATGATTGCTGCTCCTGGAAAATTATTTGCGTGATGCAATCCCAGCATTGTCAACGTTAGTCTCGGGTCTAACATCGACCGTTTGAGGATAGAAAAACAGAATATCAGAATAGCCGTCCGGCTCGGAGAACTCGAAAACATGCCATTCTTTATCGGCAAAGTGAAGCAGCATATCAGGGCGTAGCGTTACCTGTCCTTCATCACAAGCCTCGGTTTTTCCATACCGAACAATACCATGAGAAGCATTCAGGACGTAGATCAACTCTTCGCCATGGAAATGCGGAGCCATAGTGCCATATTGTA
>JAVVPJ010000233.1:0-1730 GCA_036655815.1 Oscillospiraceae bacterium | reverse complement strand
CATTTTAAACCTCTATCAGCAACATATCGAATCGCTCACAGAACTGGATCGACAAATTAAAAAAACCGATACCACAATTTTTGGCAAGAGGGAAGAAGAGCCGTCGACCGAAGGTGCAGAGGATCGTCCCACCACAGATGCCGTCGATCCACTGATAGAAAACGCAGCGTCTATTGTGGAAACCTATCAAGCGGCAACGTTTCATCAAACTGAGGAAGAATAAAAAATATTTGCGATTAAAATAATTTTGAGGAGAGAAACCAGTGCAAGAAGATTACAACAAAACGCTGAATCTGCCGAAAACAGAATTCAGCATGCGGGCAGGTTTGCCCAAAAAAGAACCCGAAATGCTCGCGCAGTGGCTGGCAGATGACCTGTATGAAAACATGGTGAAAAACAACGAGGGAAAGCCCTTGTATGTGCTGCACGACGGTCCTCCGTATGCAAACGGAAAAATCCATATGGGAACCGCAATGAACAAGGTACTCAAGGATATTATTGTGCGCTACAAAAACATGAATGGCTTTTGTTCACCGTTTGTGCCCGGCTATGATACGCACGGTCTTCCGATTGAGCTGAAAGCTCTGGAAGCTGCCGGCGATCAAAAATCCACCATCTCAAAGCTTGAGCTGCGCAAAACCTGCAAAGATTTTGCACTCAAGCATTTGGATATTATGTCGCAGGAATTTCAGCGTCTTGGCTGCATTGGTGATTACAAGAATCCTTATGTCACGCTTGCCCCCGAATTTGAGGCAACGCAGGTTCGCATTTTTGGAGAGATGGCGAAAAAAGGCTACATTTATAAAGGAATGAAAGCCGTTTATTGGTGTCCCACAGACCAGACCGCGCTGGCTGAAGCGGAAATTGAGTACAGCGATGATGAGTGCGATTCCATCTATGTCAGCTTTGAGACTGTAAAAGACAATGGCCTGCTTCAAAAAGCAGGGCTTCCTATGGACAAAGTGCGCTTCGTGATCTGGACTACCACCACATGGACGCTGCCTGCAAACCTTGCAATCTGTCTTGGTCCCGATTTCGACTATGTATTTGTCAAAGTCGGCGATACCTATTATGTTATGGCACAAGCACTGGTTACCCAGACCATGGAGACGTGCGGAATCACTGATTATGAAGTGCAGAGCGGCACCTACAAGGGCAGTGAATTTGAGTATATGGAGGTCAAACATCCGTTCCTTGACCGAAACTCTCTGCTGATTGTAGGCGATCATGTCACACTGGAATCCGGCACGGGCTGTGTTCACACAGCACCCGGACACGGTGCAGAGGACTTTGAAGTCTGCCAGAACCATTACCCCGAAATTCCGGTCATTGTGCCGGTGGACGAAGCGGGCATCTTGACGAAAGAAGCGGGTCCGTTTGAGGGTCTCATGGTGTGGGATGCAAACCCTGTCATTCTGAAAGCCATCAAAGAGAGCGGGCATCTGCTTGGCACACAGCACATTGTACATCAGTATCCGCACTGCTGGCGCTGCCACAATCCCATTATCTTCCGCGCAACAGAGCAGTGGTTTTGCAGCGTAGAAGATTTTAAACCGGAAACTTACAAAGCGATTGAAGATGTCAAATGGATTCCGGAGTGGGGCAAAGAGCGCATTACCGGCATGGTGCGCGATCGCAACGACTGGTGCATTTCCCGCCAGCGCACCTGGGGCGTTCCGATTCCCATCTTCTACTGCGAGGACTGCGGCGCTTACCATGTGGACGAGGCC
>JAVVPJ010000232.1:0-1798 GCA_036655815.1 Oscillospiraceae bacterium | reverse complement strand
ATATTCGAGGCCGCCAGCCCAGCATCAATCGTTCTTGTTCCCACAACGGCAATGACTGCGGGTGCGTTGAAAAAAAGGCCATCCTGCGCCCCATCACTCTCCTCATATTGCCGTGCAAGTTCCACAAAACGCGGGGCATAAAACCGCAAGAGAGAATCGGTTTCCCCCTCAGACAAAAGACGCTCTCCCAATCTGCGCAACGCTTCAATGGTCAGTCGAGTGAAGTTTTTGATGTCGTCCTGCACGACGACAAAGGACAACCCCTGCCGATTGCTGCCCGATGGTGTAAAACGAGCAGCCTCGAGCATCGCTTCAAATTTCTCACGTTCCACCTGCTGCGTGCGAAATCTGCGTATGGAGCGCCGCCCCTTGATGGCGCGCAGCAACTCGTTTGGCTTGAGTGCCGCCTCGGACAGTGTCACCGGAATGACGTCCGACATGTCAAGGCCCTCCTGCCATACTGCATTAAACGGACAGATTGCCACGCAGTGCCCACAGCTCATGCAATGCGCTCCGGGCGCCAGCACAGCAATTTTGTTTTTGATTTCAATGGCCTGATTGGGACACTCCGTGCGGCAAATTCCACAGCCAATACAAACCTCTTCATAAACCCGAAACATTCTAATCTCCTTTCTATCATCCTCGCGTTTTGTTTGTGTTATAATGAGAATACCGAAGGCTTTTTCTTTCCACATGGTACCAAATACTGTGGTACGTGTCACATTCCCCATACGATGCATACGCTAGACCAATGGGGCTCTCCAAGCGCAAATGGAGGTGGCAGCGGTGGAAAGCAATACAGGAATGGCCACTTCAATGACCATGGCTGCCATCATCATGGGATTGGCGGTGACAGAAGACATGTCGGCGATTGATCAAACTGCCATCGCTAACTTGCTGTTTGCTGCCGCGCAAGCGATTTCGACGAGGGCATCGCTCATGCCATCTGATCCTGTGTCTGAGCCGAAGCCTAGTAGATAAATTATACTGCAATTTTCATGAGAATAAAAGCATAAAATTCGTAATTTTTAGAGATGAAATCGTTTTTAGTATCTTTTTTATGCTTTGGGCGTTATAATGAGGCTATCAATCCATCTGATTCGAGTCGATTGCCAAGGATACGAACCGCTTCATATAAAATATGCAGTCGGAGGGCAACAAATCCTTCCTTTAAAGACACATATTATGTGCAAAATGGCAGGGACGGGAGGTCAAAGCAACGCATTGAGCATCATGATTACCGTAAAAAATCTTTCTAAGTATTATCGCATCGGGTCCGAGACAATCCGTGCGCTCTCCAATATCAATTTAGAAATTGAGCGTGGGGAAATCTGCTGTATTCTGGGTCCCTCCGGCTCAGGAAAATCGACGTTGCTCAACCAGTTGGCCGGACTGGAAAAGCCCACAAAAGGGGCAGTTTATATCGGAAAAAGCAACATCTCTCGCATGACGGAGGATCAGCTCGCCATATTTCGCCAGCGGCACATCGGCTTTGTATTTCAATCCTACAATTTATTGCCGGCCATGACAGCGGCGGAAAATGTTGCGATGCCCCTTTTGTTCCGCGGCGCCTCGCGCATCACGCGGGAACGAGAATCGGCCACCATGCTTAAAAAAGTGGGGCTTGGCAATCGATTAACTCATCGGCCATCACAAATGTCCGGCGGACAGCAACAAAGAGTCGGAATAGCAAGGGCGTTTGTTGCAAATCCTAAAATTGTTTTTGCCGATGAACCAACAGGAAATCTGGACACAAAAACAACAATGGAGGTAATGGAGCTAATGGTGAAAATGTGTA
>JAVVPJ010000231.1:766-1980 GCA_036655815.1 Oscillospiraceae bacterium | reverse complement strand
CCAGAAGCGCGCCACATTCTCATGGCATAAACGTACTCCAAAGGATGCAGCGATCTCTGACAGCCTTCCAAATCGCTCACAATAGAAGTTTACATCGATCGGCAAAAATCGATGTGCCCCATGGAACGCCATAATGTCGGCTCCCAGCTCGTTACAAGTTTGAAAAAGGCGTTTATATTCCTCCGCGCAGTCATCAAATCGCCGCTCATACTGTCCAAAAAAACTTGCTCCTTCCCATTCGGACGAATAGGGGTGAAGAGCCACAATACGTGCTCCCGCATCGTCAGCCTGATGGCGTAGTTGACGTACAAAGGCAATTTCTGCCTCTGATGGGCTGTTGAGAAAAACTTCCACCGTAGTGGTGTCCAGCGCCAGAATGCATGCCAATGCGTATTCGGTCGGCATCGGGAATAGGCAAGCAGTTGAAATTCCTACATGCATGAATGGCCTTCCCCCTTCGTTTAGATGGTTCTATTGTGTCACCTCAGCTTTCATTGCATACAGGCCGCCCCCGCAAATACGGGAGCAGCCTGTGCATGCCGACGATATGCCGGTCGCGCTGCCGGAGAGACATCCAATTCCCGCGATTCTTTCCTGCTATGTGTCAATTTTCAAATTCATCATACACGCAGGGGGCAACGCCTCAAACGATGTTGGCACTGTACTGACGACTTTATCCTGCGTGCATTATGCAGACTTCTGCGCACACCGATCCTGCCACATCACCCAAAGATTGGGGGCGATGCAGACGGAGGAGTAGAAACCAGAAATCATGCCCATAATCATGGGAAAAGAGAATGAGAGAATCGAATCTACATGGTAGAACATGGCAACCAAAGTGACAACCACCATGGCCGATATTGTGGTAATAGAGGTCATCAATGAACGAGTGAATGACTGGTTAATGCTAAGATTAACCAACTCTGCCGTCGGAAGATTCGGACCACATAGCCGCTTATTCTCACGCAGACGGTCATAAATGACAATGGTGTCATTCAGGGAATACCCTAGAATAGTCAAGCTAACAGCAATAAAATTTGAGTTGAGCGGTATGCGAAACAGAACAAATACCGCAAAAACCATGATAATGTCATGCAGTAACGCAATCACAGCAGTAATACCCGCTGACCATCCGCTGATCTTTTTAAAGCGCAAACTGATATAGACCACCATCACCAATGCAGCAAATCCCAAGGCTACCATGCTCTTTTGCA
>JAVVPJ010000231.1:0-756 GCA_036655815.1 Oscillospiraceae bacterium | reverse complement strand
GAATTCGGTGCCAATGGTCGGGTTAACCACATTGACGGAAACGGTCTTGAGATTGTTGACCTGATAGCTTTCAGACAGCGCAGTCGCAATTTCGATCTGTCTGTCAGCATCCAGCCCTTTGACGGTAGGCATAGAAACAATCAGATTTTTTGCGCCTGTCGTCACATCAGTTGAGTCCTGCATGGTGATGGTCCCACCCAAAAGTTCCTGTACGGATTTCTGGAACGCCCCCCGGTCAAGGTCGCCATCATAGGAATAGGTAATGAGCGCGCCGCCCTTAAACTGAAGGTCAAGCCGCACGCCAAAAATGATGGCGCATACCAACATGATCGCAAACAGCGTCAAGGAAATAGAAAAGAAAATTTTTCTGCGACGGCAGAAATCAATGTTCCAGATCTTCATTTGCGGATCCCTCCATACAGCACGGGATTTCGCGCAATATGATAGCGCGACAGAGACTTAATCATGAGACGAGAAGCCACTACGCCCATCACGAGGTTAAGCAACACGCCGACCATCAGCGTATAGCCGAAGGAGTAGATGCTTCCGGCGGCTGAAGTTCCAAACATAAAGAAAATCGGTGTGAGGATGCGTGCGAACAGGCTATCGGGCGGCCCAAAAGCACCCATGAGAATGATCGCCACAATGATCACTGTCACGTTGGAATCAAGAATGGCAGAAAAGGCACGCTTGAAGCCTGAATCGATGGCTCCATCAAGAGAACGGCCATTGGCCAATTCCTCCTTGATGCGCTCC
>JAVVPJ010000230.1:0-1986 GCA_036655815.1 Oscillospiraceae bacterium | reverse complement strand
GTCAAATTTCACTTTTTAGTTGACTGCTAGAATTCAATGTGGTAGTATAGCACCATACTACTACACTAAAGTAAAGGGATCGAGGCCATCATGAAGCAGTTTAACAGAATCACCCCGGACGGGACACGCGATCGTCTTTTCGGAGAATGCGCACAGCGGCGGCGTCTGGAACATCCATTGCGGGCGTTGTTTGAGTCACGCGGATACCGTGAGGCGGCAACGCCTATGCTTGAATATTATGATGTATTTGATACATCCAGAGCGTATTTTCCACAGGAAAGCATCTATAAGCTGGTGGATCACACCGGGCACCTTCTGGTGCTGCGGCCTGATTGTACAATTCCCATCGCGCGGTTGACCGGTTCGCGGCTCAAAAATGAGAACGGATTGTTGCGCATCTACTACCAACAGAGCGTTTTTCGCTATCCAGAGGGACATTCGGGACTTTCGGGCGAAATCGCACAAATGGGAGTCGAAACCATTGGCGGCGGACTTCCCATCTGTGACGTTGAAATGGTGGAACTGGCCGCGCGGAGTCTGCGCGTCTGTTGTGGAGAAAATTTCCAGATAGAACTGGGACACATTGGCTATTTCAAGGCGTTGGTCGAAAGCCTGGGTGTTGATTCCGACACTGCTGAACAGATTCGGGAATTGATTGAACACAAGAATTTCCCGGCCCTTGACTCACTGCTTGAACCTTTTGGAGAGGCCCCTGCTGTGCGGGCGCTGCGTCGTCTGCCGGCCTTGTTTGGTGGACCATCTGTGCTTGAGGAGGCACGGGCACTCTTTCGCAGCGAGGATGCCGACCGTGCACTGGATTTTCTGGCTTACATCTATCGTTCACTTGCAAGCCTTGCGTTGGAATCCCACCTGATGCTTGATCTCGGACTGGTGCATCAGGCCGATTACTACACCGGCGTCATCTTTCGCGGTTACACCGGCGGTGTGGGTGAGGCAGTGCTCTCAGGTGGTCGCTATGATGGGCTGCTGGGGGAATTTGGACCTCCACGTCCTGCAACAGGATTTGGCGTTAACATGGATCTTTTGTGCGAACGGGCAGGGGACGATGCGGCCATAGCGCCACCTGCTGCCGCCGTAGCAGTCGATGAGGCGAGTGACATTGCGACCGCGTTCGCGTTGCTCGAACGCCTACGGGCGCAGAGCTTCGAGGCTGAACTGTTGCCGGTAGATTGCGTTACGTCACTGCCTGACCTGTCGCGGTACGATAGAGCCTTTGTGGTTGAATGTGCACAAACACGGGAGGTGCGGTCATGACAACACAAAACATGCATCCAATTCGAATGGCGCTGACCAAAGGGCGTATCGAAAAGGGTGCGCTTGAGCTGATGGAACGCGCAGGCTACGGTTGCGTGGCACTACACGACAAGGGCCGTCGTTTGATTGTCCCGACCGATGGAGGAGAGCTGGAGGTCGTGTTTGCCAAAGCAGCTGATGTGATCACCTATGTGGAGACAGGGGCTTGCGACATCGGCATTGTCGGAAAGGATACCATTTTGGAATGCGGAAGCTCATTTTATGAGATGGCTGATCTGAACTATGGCAAGTGCCGCATGGTACTGGCGGCTCCCATAGGCAGCGATTTCTATAGCGGTTACGCGGCACGGCGTATTGCCAGCAAATATCCTAAAATTGCTGCGGACTTTTTTGCAAAAAAACAGATGGATGTTAAAATCCTCAAGATCGAAGGTTCCGTGGAACTGGGTCCGGTGCTTGGCATGACCGACGCAATCGTCGATCTGGTGGAGACAGGACGCACACTGGCGGAAAATGGTCTGGAGGTCATTGAAACGGTATTGCAAGTTTCCGCTCGTCTGATTGTCAATATCGCGAGCCTCAAGTTGCGTAAGGGTGACATTGAGGAGATCGTAGAGCGATTCAATGCTGTCAGGGAGGTACAGATATGATTCCGATCACAGAGGTCGCGTTGGCGGCTGCTGTCTTTGAGAGAATTCGTGCACGCGGGGA
>JAVVPJ010000229.1:0-2051 GCA_036655815.1 Oscillospiraceae bacterium | reverse complement strand
TAAACTACCGAGTTACAGATGGTCAGCGGCTCGCTGCGACAAAGCTAAACCCCAAAGAGGCCGAAGCCATTGTTGCGCTGATGCAGGCTTGCTTTGAACAGCCAGAGTATGAAGGGAAATCCTTCGGCGTTATTTCGTTGCTTGGTGATGAACAGGTAAAAGGCATTCAGCAGGAAATTGAGGGAAAGCTCAAACCGCAGGATATCATCGGCAGAAGCATTCTTTGCGGAAACTCTGCCAACTTTCAGGGTGATGAGCGCGATGTCATCTTTCTGAGCTTGGTTGACAGCGGCATGGGGTATGGTCCCCTCAGTATGCAGAATTATGGTCCCGATGATACATATCGTAAGCGCTACAATGTTGCCGCAAGCCGTGCAAGAGATCAGCTATGGGTCGTGGATTCCCTTGATTCGGTAAATGATTTAAAGCCAGGGGACATCAGAAAAACACTGATAGATTATTCTTTAGACCCAAGGGCAGTGCAAACCATTCACTCCGAAATTGAGAAAAAGGCAGATTCACCATTTGAAGTTGCTGTCGCAACAGCAATCTCCGATAGAGGCTATCACCTTGTCCAGCAGTGGAAGGTCGGAAGTTACCGATTGGATATCGTTGTTGTTTGCGGCAAAAAAAAGGTAGCCATCGAATGTGATGGTGAACGATGGCACAGCGGAGAAGAAAAAATCCGTGAGGACATGGAGCGGCAAACCATACTGGAGCGATTGGGGTGGACGTTTATCCGCATTCGCGGCAGCGAGTTCTATCGGGATAACGAAAAGACCATGGAACGGGTAATCACCGAGCTTGCCGGTTTTGACATAGAGCCGGAGAATATCGCCGAATGCAAAAGCTCTGACAGGGAAACTGAGCTGTTGAAGCGAGTAAAATCTCGTGCGGCGTCTATCCTCAATAGCGAAAAGACTGTTCAGCCGGAACAGGATCAGGCAACAATTGCCGCAGCACTTAACCCCAAAACAATCTCGCCTGACAATGAATTGCCAAAGCCACTTGAAGTTCCTGCTGATATTGAAAAAGAATCCGAAAGCAAACAATCTGTGAGCATCTCGGAAGCCAAACCGGAACCTGTCGAGCCGATGATCACGAAGCCGACTCCGCCAAATTCCCCGGAAAAGAATGCGGTTCAGCCAGTTTCTCTTCCGAAGAATGCGACATCCAAAGCTACACATACGATTACTCGACGGCAGACACTGCCCGGCGTATCTGGTTTGGGGACAACTCGATCTAAGGCAGCAGAGGGCGATGATTTTATCAAAGAGCTACAAGAATACGGCTTGGAGATTATTGACAACCGGGCGCAGTCGAATATTGTATGGGTGCTTTATAATGATGGAGAAAAGCGCTGCATTGAGAGCACCATAAGCAAGCACCAGTGCAAATCCACATTGGAAAAACGAGGCTCAATCGCAACTCATAATCGTCCGGCGTGGCGAGTTACGTTTTAGGAGGAATAAATCATGGCATTTCAAAAAGAATTTAAGTTTGAAATCATCAACGGTATTGGTGTGATAGCAGAGCAGCCAAGCGGCTGGAAGAAGGAACTCAACCGCATCAGTTGGAATGGTGGCGAACCCAAGTATGATATCCGCGACTGGTCTAGCGACCACCAAAAGATGGGCAAGGGTGTTACCCTGACTGAAGCAGAACTCCGTTCTCTTAAGGTCATCATCGATGAAGAAATAAAACTTCTGGATATCGAGCTTTAACTTTAAACCAAACAGGTAGGCTAAATTTCTATTGCACAGCAAACCGCACCCACCGATTGTTAAAACCCGGTGGGTGCGGTTCATTTTAATTTCGTATTGGTGCAAGATAAACTTGCTATTATTCGCTAATCCGTATATAATTATTTCATATTGTTTTGTGAAAGGAAGTTGAATATATGGATTACATTTCTGTGAAAGCTGCTTCTGAAAAATGGGGAATATCAGAACGACGGATACAAAAATTGTGTGAAGAAAACCGCATTGATGGTACTTTGAAATTTGGTCGGGCATGGATGTTGCCAAAGGATGCGATGAAGCCTGTTGACG
>JAVVPJ010000228.1:0-2064 GCA_036655815.1 Oscillospiraceae bacterium | reverse complement strand
GTTTTGGCTCAAACACCGGCGTCATCATCATTGCTGCTACAAACCGTCGAGACATTCTCGACCCGGCGCTGTTGCGCCCGGGCCGCTTTGACAGGCAGGTTCTGGTGGGATATCCCGACATCAAGGGCCGCGAGGAAATTCTCAAGGTGCATGCACGCAACAAGCCGCTCGCACCCGATGTTGAGTTGCGCACCATCGCATCGACGACGGCTGGATTTACCGGAGCTGACCTTGAAAACCTGCTCAATGAGGCTGCGCTGTTGGCGGCGCGCAAAATGCTCAAGGCCATTACGATGGAGGTGATCGAGGAAGCTACCATTAAGGTGGTTGCTGGGCCAGAGAAAAAATCCCGTGTTGTCACTGAAACAGATAAACGGTTAACGGCATTTCACGAGGGTGGACATGCGGTGGTTACCTACTATATGCCCACTGCGGACAAGGTCCATCAGGTATCCATCATCCCGCGTGGTATGGCAGGCGGTTTTACGATGAGCCTTCCGTCGGAGGATCGCAACTATACCACCCGTGGTGAGATGTTCGAAAATATCGTGATATTGTTGGCTGGACGCTCTGCTGAGATGCTGGTTTTAGATGATATTTCTACTGGCGCATCCAATGACATTGAGCGTGCTACTTCTATCGCCCGTTCCATGGTAACACGCTATGGGTTTTCGGAGCGCCTTGGTCCCATCGTGTATGGAGAGGATCCAGGAGAAGTATTTTTGGGTCGCTCTCTCTCCCACGATTGGGCGAGCTTTTGAAACGTCCCGCAAGACATTGTCCGAGCATATGGATCAGCTGAATTTGATTGCCAAAAAGCTCATCGAATGCGAAAAGCTTGATGCTTTGGACTTTGAAAGTCTGATGACGACAGGTGAAATGGCGCCGGATAAGAGTCGCGTCGCGTCGCCTCCGATTGGTGCCAAGGAGTTTGACCCTGTTGCCAAGGCGGCCGAAGAAGAAGCCAAACGGACGGCTGAAGCTGCCGAAGAGGAAGCCAAAAGAGCTGCTGAGGCACATGCAGAGGAGATGCGTGAGGATGTTGCTGCCAGTTCATCTTCTGAAGAGAAAACGCAAAATTCTCAAGCTGCCCCATCCGAGCAGACGCCGGACGATCGACAGAAATAAGTTCTTTGTCAAGGCATGTGCGATCTGGACAAACAAAAGGGAAAGCGGCCTTTTTAGATGCGCCGCCCCCGCGAAAGCCGCCTTGGCGCGGCATTTTGCGGGGGCGCGTGTCTGTTTTTATTGAAACATGGAGGTATCCGATGGCAAGAATGACCGAATATACCAACGACAGTATCACTTCCCTCAAAGGGGCTGACCGGGTGCGCAAGCGACCGGCCGTCATCTTTGGCTCAGATTCCATTGAGGGCTGTGAGCACGCGGTACTGGAAATCTTCTCCAACGCCATTGATGAGGCACGCGAAGGCCACGGCAACCGCATCATCATGACGCGTTATGCTGACGGCTCCATTGAGTGTGAGGATTTTGGCCGGGGAATTCCGGTTGATTATAACGAGCGTGAGGGCAGTTTTAACTGGGAACTGGTATTTTGTGAGCTTTATGCGGGTGGCAAGTACAAGGAGGATGGCGGGGACAACTATGAGTATTCGCTCGGACTCAACGGATTGGGACTCTGCGCCGCACAGTACGCATCAGAATATATGGAGGCAGAGATTTATCGGGATGGTATGCGATTCTTTTTGCAATTTCGCAAGGGCGAGAACATTGGGGGACTGACCAAGGAGCCTTCTAAGCGGCGCCAAACCGGTACCCGTATTAAATGGCGGCCCGATCTGGACGTGTTCACGGACATTGATATCCCGATGGACTACTTTCGCGAGACAATGCGTCGCCAGGCGGTGGTGAATCCCGGGGTGCTGTTTGTATTGCGAAACCAGGTAGGGCAGTCCTTTGAGGAGGAGGAATTCTTCTATAAAAACGGCATTGCCGATTCTCTGGCCGAAAGGGCAGGCGAGGGAGCACTAACTCCTATCCATACATGGTCGGCCGAACGTAGGGGGCGTGACCGTGAGGATCGCCCGGATTATAAGGTGCGCC
>JAVVPJ010000227.1:305-2067 GCA_036655815.1 Oscillospiraceae bacterium | reverse complement strand
AGAATAGAATTGAGCGACGTGGACAAGAATTCTCTGCGTCGCTCAATTTTTATTTTCTAGAGCACAGCAGAGTTTGCCAAGGGATAAAGATCAATTTGGCTCTATTGCGTACTATTTTGAGCAAAGGGAGAGACAGGTTGACCAGAATGTTCTGCGCGCATTGGGCCTTAGCATCATAAGATGGTAAGGCAGGAGGATAGGGGACCGATTCGAGGCGTCCGCAGAATAAGCGGCGGTGGCGGCGGGGTGGGAATGGCTTTGCACGCACTGCTTCCCTTTGACGGCCCCACGCGATACCTCCGCATGTCATAGATGCCTTAGCGCCTGGGTACAACGCCTGGGCGCTAAAGCCAATGAATATTCTGTGAATTTGCTCTGGTAGATCAAAAGAGGTCGGGACTGCGGTTGACCTTTGTTGGATGTTGCAGTAAAATAGCTTAAGAATACAATAAAATCAACGTCAATAGGAGACAATCATATGATACAGATTTCACCCTCAATTCTGTCGAGTGATTTTGCCAATCTAGAAAGAGAAATTCATGCGCTGGCCGACGCCGGTGCCGATCTGGTTCATGTCGATGTGATGGATGGGCACTTTGTCCCCAACATCACCATTGGCGTTCCGGTGGTCGCCGCACTCAAACGCACAAGCGCTCTGCCTTTGGACGTTCATTTGATGATATCCGATCCGCTGTTTTACGCGTTGGCATTTGCCCAAGCGGGCAGTGACATGATTACCTTTCATCTTGAGAGCGATAGCGAACCGGGGGCTGTCATCGACGTGATTCGCGCCCAAGGAAAGCGCGTGGGAATCGCTTTGAAACCTGCAACCCCTGCGGAGGCGGTATTCCCTTGGCTGGCACAGGCCGACATGGTATTGATCATGACGGTGGAGCCTGGCTTTGGCGGACAGAGTTTTATGGCAGACATGTGCCCCAAGATTGCGGCTGTGCGCGCCCGCTGTGATGCGTTGCAGCTGCCTATGGAGATTCAGGTGGATGGTGGCATTGACCCTGTCACGGCATCGCTTGTTGCTGCTGCTGGCGCCAATGTGCTGGTGGCAGGCTCTGCCGTGTTCAAACATAAGGACTATGCTTTGCCTGTTGCTGCCATCCGCAGGGCTGCACAGGAAGCATTACATACACAATGACTGTGATAACACAGGAGGTGCGCTTATGAGAAACAGTGGCGCCAAAGGCATTATTTTGGAGCAAAACAAGGAACCGGCGCTTTCTCGTGAGATTAGGTGGCTTGAAAGCTGTCATGAGTCCGTCCAAAGGCTGTCTGGACGAGCTGCTTCTACACCTGAGCTGCTGGCACCCTATGAAATTGTCATGGCGGCGCGCGAAGCACGGATCATTGATGACTCAGACGGACGGCAGCTGTGGAAAAAATTATCGCAGGCAATGCGCGCCTCAATCGGTGGAATTGTGGTGGATGCCATTGACGATGAACCGTATATCTCCAGCCAACTGTGTCTGGCAATGTGGCATGGGGAGGAACTAGAGCAGGGCGTCGCGCTGGCCAAGCGATCCATCGGCGCGGAGAACGCCACCATTGAAATCTACAAAAATCTACTGGATATCGATGTGCGAATTCCTTCCTCTATTGGGAATGTGCGCGTAGAGCGTGTGGGTGGAAGATACCCGGCTGAACAACGCACACGGAGACAGCTGCTGAGAAAAAACGCTCTGGTCGTTGGGGCTGGGGCGCTGATTGCGCTACGACGTGCCGTTTATGAAAGAGTAGCCCACACGACCTG
>JAVVPJ010000227.1:0-295 GCA_036655815.1 Oscillospiraceae bacterium | reverse complement strand
AATCAGGCAAACTATGAAGTCCCAATCGGAATCACGGTGTCTCACTTGTTGTCCGCAGCCGGACTTGCAACCGATCCCAAACGCATTGTGGCCGGAGGCTCCATGACGGGATTCGCTGTGACCGATCCTGATGCCGTATATGTGACGCCGACTACGCGGGGCGTTCTGGCCTTTGCAGACGAGTTCCAGACATTGGAACATGTCTGCATCGGATGTGGGCGTTGCACCAGCGTCTGTCCGGTGGGGCTCTCTCCCTATGCACTTTATCGTGTGCTGCTCAGCCGCTGCAAGCAGC
>JAVVPJ010000226.1:705-2071 GCA_036655815.1 Oscillospiraceae bacterium | reverse complement strand
CACCGCCGAGGATCGCGTGCAGGACATCACCATCTACTTGCAGGATGATGCGCACAGTGACATTGCAAGCTGGACGCTGGTGAACGCTTGGCCGTGCAAATACACCGCGCCCGACTTTAACGCCACCTCGAGTGAAATTGCGTTTGAGAGTGTGGAGCTCGCCTTTGAAGAAATGAGACGCAATCAGTAACATTGACCATGGGACCTCTGCACGGAAGGCGCAGCGCCTTCCGTGCGGGAAGGGTCCGGAAAGGAAGCCTCTATGGAAGAATTTGCGACCGAGTTTGAATTTGATCTTCCCCATGGCTATGTCGACAGCACCGGGACCTTGCATCGGCACGGTGTGATGCGTTTGGCGACTGCCGCCGACGAAATTCTGCCGTTGCGCGATCCGCGCGTGGTGCAAAATCCGGGCTATCTCACCATCATTCTGCTGGCGCGCGTCATCGTCTCGCTGGGGAGCGTGCCGAAGATTGACCCGCGGATTGTCGAAAAGTTTTTTTCAGCGGATCTCGCATTTTTGCAAAGTATGTATCAACAGATCAACGCCGTGGAACCGATGCACAATGCGTGTGTCTGTCCGGCCTGTGGACAGCAATTTGACCAGCCGATAAATTTTACGTCAGCGGAATAGCAGTGTATCCCCAGCAGGAGCTCTATCAGGAGATGTCGTTTCTGTCCTATTATTACCACTGGGACTATCGCACTGTTATGACGCTTGACCATCAAACGAGGCGAAAATTCTGCTCCGAGATCTCCGCGATTCACAAGGAGCTCAACAACACGCCGAAGAACATTTTTGAGGTGTGAATCTATGAGTACAGGCGAAAAAGTCCTGCATTTTTTTGTCAACCAACACCCGGAACCGCTGCCGGGGTATAAATTCAAAGTCTATATCATGGGCCTTTGCATGGGCTTTACCAAGATCACCAACCTACAGGAGGTGGCCGAAACCATCCCCCTGCAAGAAGGCGGCGTCAATGATCGGGTTTATAGCCTTGTGGCGCCGGTGACAGCCGAAAGCACCTTGGTGATGGAACGCGGTGTGGTGCTCAGTACCGTGGTGAGCATGCTGCTCAATCCGCTGGCCATCGGAAGCAGTATTCCGGGAGATATCCTGATTACGTTGCATAACCGCAATGGCTTTATCGGCAGATGCTTTATGGTCAATCATGCCTATGTGAAAAAGATTTCATATGACGGCGTTGATTCGATGAATGGGAACCCCATCATCCAGCGGTTTGAGCTTTGCTATGAAAAGCTAGAAACCATCGGATTGCCCGGCGTTCCCGATGTCTTTTATTGATCACACAAAGAAAGGGGGTGCGCGCAATGCAGCTCATCACCAACACCACTCTGGCACAGC
>JAVVPJ010000226.1:0-686 GCA_036655815.1 Oscillospiraceae bacterium | reverse complement strand
GTGGAGCGGAGCTAACGTTTTTAGTGCTTCCCACCACAGGGCAAGAGCCAACGGCAGGTGTGCGCAGCCGGCAGCAGGAGCTTGGTCATCTTGATCGCTGCATTGCGCAAAACACCCTGGTGAATGTCAAGCTGAACCTTCAGTTTCTCACGCGGATGATGGCGCAGACTGCGCGGCAGTGGGACAGTGTGGCACAGCGCACTGCCCAAAGGGACGCGCGCCCCATGCCATGGGAAGGCCGCACCCCGACGCAGAGAATGCCCATTGATGCGTCCACACCCCACGCCTTGTTGAAGCCGTTGCCGCGGCAAGCCGCGCAGGGGGCGCCGCTTGTTGGCCAAACGCAGGGCCGCATCCTGCCCGATCCCACACGCACGCCTTTGGGAACGTCTGCACCTTTGCACCCATCCAAGGCGCAGCCTGGCGCGACGTTGCTCCAGACTGCTGTTGCGCAAACGCTCCCGCACAGCACCGCGTGGGATGCTTCTGTTGGGGCACAGCATGCAGGGGGCCGTCCTCTCACACCCGGGCAGAGCGGGGCGTCACCGTCTTTGATGCAGATGGCACTGCCCCACGCCACAGACAGAAGGCTGCCCGGCGGGGATGCTCTCGCAGGGGCGCACCACGAGCCTGCGCGGTCAGTCCCCTCCCGCATGCCGCAGGCATCGCAGAGCACCGCAGTCCCC
>JAVVPJ010000225.1:0-2077 GCA_036655815.1 Oscillospiraceae bacterium | reverse complement strand
CCCTATTTTACCATATTGAGGACTAATGGGGAACAAAAATTGAAAAAATCCGCCTCATGGGCAGACTTTTTCGACAGGCTGACGGGCCGCCCGAAAAGGGCGGCCCGTGTTATACGGCCAAAGCAGTGTGCCTAATGTCAAAAATGCCATTCCCGCACCGATTTTCACGTTGCTTGACCTCTCCTGTAAATGCGGTTCTGCGGTTGATGTGCCTCTATGAAAGTCAAGAATCCGAATTTCAGATTCCATCCACCGTATGTATCTTACAGCTTGGAAACAATTTCCTTGGTATCACGGGCAATCAGCAATTCCTCATTGGTGGGGATGACCCACACCTGAACCTTGGAACCCTTGGCTGAGATGCAAGCCTCTTTGCGGCATCCCTTGTTCTTGGCACCGTCAAACTCAATGCCCAGAAAAGAGAGGTCGGCGCAAACCCTCTCGCGCACAACATCATCATTTTCTCCGATTCCGCCCGTGAAAACCACTGCGTTGAGTCCACCCATCGCGGCGGCATAAGCACCGATGAAACGCTTGATCTGGTAGCAAAGCATATCCACGGCCAACATGGCGCGCTCATTGCCCTCTTCTTCAGCGGTGTGTAGGTCCCGCATATCACTTGAAACGCCTGAAATGCCTTCAAGACCAGACTGCTTCTGAAGCAGATTGGTGACACCGGCAAAGTCGAGTCCCTTTTTCTCAGCAATCAGAGCGGGAATTCCGGGGTCTACTGAACCCGAACGTGTTCCCATAATCAGGCCTTCGTTGGTACTCATGCCCAGCGAGGTATCAACACTCTTCCCAGCGTTGACGGCTGTGATTGAGGAACCATTTCCCAGATGACAGGTGACGATTTTGAGGTCGTTGCGCCCAGTCAGTTCGGCAAGACGAGCCGATACGAAGCGATGGCTTGTGCCGTGGAAGCCATAGCGGCGCACACCATAATCCTGATAGAATTCATAGGGGATGGCATACATATAGGCCTTGGGAGGCATGGTCTGGTGAAAAGAGGTATCGAACACCGCAACCATGGGAGTGTTGCCTCCGAACACCTTCTGCGACGCACGAATGGCCGCGAGTCCGGGAGGGTTGTGTAGCGGTGCAAGGCTAGAAAGCGAATCAATCGTTTTGAGTACCTCTTCCGTAATCAGAACGGATGAAGCAAATTTCTCTCCGCCGTGAACAGTGCGATGTCCCACCGCGTCGATCTCAGAGACGTCGTTGATAACCTTGTGTTCCCCTGTGGTGAGCAGTTTGAGCACCTCAGCAAAAGCCTCAGCATGGGTGGGGAACGGAACCTCATAATTCAGCGACGCACCAGCGGCCGTTTTGTGGCCGATCACGCCCCCGTTTCCGATTCTCTCACAGTTTCCCTTGGCAATGACCTGCTCGTTGTTCATATCGATGAGCTGGTACTTCATCGAAGAGCTGCCTGCATTAATGACCAAAATTTTCATGCGTTTGTTTTCCTCCTTTAAGCTTTGGAAGCGGTCCGCAAAAATTTTACGGACGCGACATCGCGTTTGTATGGGTTCGCCTTGACATTGAAAGGCTAATATCTATATAATAGTATATAATTTCCTAAAGTGCAAGTCGATGATACATATTTGAAAGGGGGTGGCAAAAATGTTGATTGCGGCTATTATCGCCGAATATAATCCTTTTCACAACGGACATGCTTATCACATCTCCGAAACACGAGCTGCTGGGGCAACCCACATCGTTGCGATCATGAGCGGAAACTTCACCCAACGTGGAACTCCTGCCGTTGCTGAAAAACGTGCCCGCGTCCGTGCAGCACTTTTGGGCGGCGTGGATCTGATCATTGAGCTTCCGGTTGCCTATGCCATGGCGTCAGCCCAGCGCTTTGCATTGGGTGCCATCTCGATTGCCGAGGGAATGGGCTGTGTGGATCTGCTGTCCTTCGGCAGCGAGTCTGGCTATCTGGCACTCATTGGCGCGGCTGCCACCGCTGTGGACACCCCCGAAGTGCGCGCGCGCATGACTGAGCATCTCGCCACCGGCATGACCTTTGCCCGGGCGCGTCACAGCGCGGTGGCAGAACTTTGCGGGGATG
>JAVVPJ010000224.1:0-2084 GCA_036655815.1 Oscillospiraceae bacterium | reverse complement strand
GAACGGGAATGAGATTTCCCAGCACGCTGATGACAAAGACCTGCCAGAAGGGCATTCCCCAACCAATTCCGATGGGAACAGCGCCGCGCAGCTCAATGATGGGAACCATGGACAGGAAAAACAGGAACAGCATCTTTTTGATCATACGTCCTCCACACATCAGTTCTCTAGGTGCGACGACAGGGCTTGGCAAAGCGGTCGAGCAAAGCAAAGCATAGCCGCAACAGGGGTCGCAGGTTGAACAGCAGCATCACGGCAAACATCATGATCTGGGCCCAAAACGGATGTGCCACATTGGGATTAAGCAACAGCCAGGCCTGCATCATCAGAATCAGCAGTGAGAGCGCGCTGGGCAGGGGCCGCAGGTCAATGTCAACAAATCGCCGCACATCAAAGGCACGCACCACAAATGCAAGCATGTAGGAAAACACGGTGGCCAGTGCTGCTCCCTTTGCACCATAGTCTGGCACAAACAGAAAATTAAGCACCAGATTGGCCACCGCCCCCACAGCGATGGCCAAGGGCACTGTGGCATTGCGTTTGGACACCATATAAAAAGAGCCAAGAAAGGTCACAAGCGTCGAGATCACCTCAGCGATGGTCAGGAAGGGAACATACTCCCATGAGGCACGAAACGCTTCACCCAGCCAAATCGAAATCACCGGTCGGCACAGCATAATGATGCCTGATGCCGCCACAAACAAAAGCGTGGTATAATAGTCATAAACCTGTGAATAAAAATGGCGGCTGCGGTTCCCCTGACCCGATTCGCTGATGGCTGAGATTTGCCACGCCTGATAAAACACAGCCGATACCAGCGTCAGAACCGCCGGCAGCTTGTGCGCCGCCGAATAGAGGCCGTTGGCGGCTTCCCCATAGTAGTAGATGATGATGTAACGGTCGCATGCGGTGGTAATCCACCAGAACATGGTGGTGGGGATCAGCGGAATGGCATAGCGCAGCATTTCGCGGCGCAGCGGTTTGTTGATGTGCCAAAGATTGACGAGACGGGGCAGACGGGCCGTGAAAAACAGAAAGATGACGGAAAGCACGTTGGACAGAATAATCGACAGAACATAGCCGATCATGCCCAAATGGCAGATCGCCAGAAACAGAATGTTGAAAAGAATGGTCGTAGCAGTCGATATAAATCCATCAAACGCATAGAGTCGCACGGCCCCCGACGAACGCACGAACTGCGCCACCACGCTTTTGAGAGCGGCAGCCAACACATAGAGGTAGATCAGCAGCGTATACGATGAGATCATCTCGAACTGGAGCATCAGCGGACAGAACAGACAAAACACGGCAAAGCCCATCAGAACCACGGAAAGGCCGATCGACAGCACCTCCGTCTTCTTGACGGTGCGATCCATTCCAAAACGAATGATGGCTTCATTGATCGAGAGCATCACGAACGGCGTCAAAAGATTCGAAGTTGTGGTGATCAGTTCAGCGGCACCAAACTGCATATCGGTGAGCGTTCTCGTGTAAAATGACATCATCAATAGCACGAGCGCTTTGGAGGAGAAGGAGCCGATGGCAAAAATCAGCGTGTTGCCCAGAAGCTTTTCGTAGCGGTTCCCCATATTCCATCTCCTTACGATTGGTGCTAATTTGTTATTATCCCATGATTGGCATGATAATTCAAGCACTTTTTCATGACCAAGACCCTTGCGCTCGCTTTTGGGGTATGGCATAATATACTTCATATGCACAAAAGGGGAAATGTTTGCATGAAGAAGCACCCATATGTACCATTCATTTTAACGGCGGCGGCGCTGTGGGGCGTTATTGGAATCTTTTTGCGCATCTTGACTGCGCTGGGGTTCTCATCCTTGCAGTCGGTTGCCATTCGCACCGTCGGAGCTGCCATCCAGATGGGAATGTTTTTGCTGCTGTGGCGTCCCGGACTTTTGCGCATCGACTGGCGCGATTTGTGGATGTTCTGTGGCACAGGAATCGCAAGCCTGTTGTTTTTTAATTGGTGTTACTTTGGGGCCATTCAAGCCAGCAATCTGTCGGTGGCGGTGGTGTTGCTGTATACTTCCCCCATTTTTGTGGCATTGCTGTCCGCTGTTTGT
>JAVVPJ010000223.1:0-2122 GCA_036655815.1 Oscillospiraceae bacterium | reverse complement strand
AATCTGTTTCTTTCCACTGGGAGCCTTGCATTTGAAATGCCTTGCGCGTACAATAGAGATCAAGAATAAAAGAAATGAGGCGATCCTCATCGCACATGAACATGCTGTCGCAACGCGGCGGATTTATGATGGCAAAATTTTGAATCTCCGGGTAGACGAGGTCGAGCTGGAAAATGGACATATTGCTTTGCGTGAGGTCATTGAGCATGGTGGCGCCGCTGCGATTGTTGCCTTTGACCACAACGGCCGCCTGCTGATGGTGCGGCAATACCGCTATCCCATGGGCATCTCCTTGCTTGAGCTTCCAGCCGGAAAACTGGACTCGGGTGAATCTCCAATGGACTGCGCCCGCCGGGAGCTGGAGGAGGAAACCGGTTACCGCTGTACCCAATTGATTTCACTGGGAACCATCTATCCCGCCGCTGCCTACCTCACTGAAGTCGTACATCTTTTTTTGGCGCAAGACTTGGTCCCCTCTCATCAACGGCTAGATGACGATGAGTTTTTGACCGTTGAAGCACTGGATTTCGACGAGGCCGTGCGCATGACGCTGGCCGGCGAAATTCCTGATTCCAAAACCCAGATCGGCATCCTCAAGGCAAAATATCTGCGCGATGCCAACCAACATTGAAATTTTTCCCACGCAGCGTCTAAAATGAGAGGGCATTCTTGTCCCATATAGCACTATTATTTGGCGCGTCAATCTGTTATAATTAAGAAAAGCACTGATTAATTCTTACAAAACGAATGAATCGGGAAGGTTTGCGGCCGCACAAAATCTGAAACATGATCACCTGAATGTGTGAAAGGTTTCAAACGCCATATAACCGTTTTCGAGTCAGCCGCTATGCTTGGACAGGATCAGCAGCTTCTTGACTGAACGTTAATTGAACAAGGAGATGGAGAACATGCCATTGGTTACCACGACCGAAATGTTCAAAAAAGCCTACGCGGACGGTTACGCAATCGGTGCCTTCAACGTCAATAATATGGAGATCATTCAAGGCATCACCGAAGCCGCCGCCGAACAGAATGCTCCCTTGATTCTGCAGGTTTCTGCAGGGGCACGCAAGTATGCCAAGCATGTCTACCTCGTGAAACTGGTTGAGGCTGCTCTCGCCGATACGGGTCTTCCCATTGCCCTGCATCTGGATCACGGTGAGGATTTTGAGGTCTGCAAGTCTTGCGTAGACGGCGGCTTCTCGTCGGTGATGATCGACGGTTCCAAATATAGCTTTGAAGATAACATCAAACTGACCCGTGAGGTCGTCACCTATGCCCATGCCCACGGCGTTGTGGTGGAGGGGGAGTTGGGCCGCCTAGCCGGTGTCGAGGATGCTGTCAATGTTTCTGCCAAGGACTCCTCTTATACCGACCCCGCTCAGGTGGAGGAATTTGTCACCAAAACGGGAGTGGATTCACTCGCAATCGCCATTGGCACCAGCCATGGCGCTTTCAAGTTCAAGCCTGGCACTAAGCCGCAGCTGCGTTTTGACATTCTTTCTGAGGTGGAACGTCGTCTGCCCGGTTTCCCCATCGTGTTGCATGGTGCCTCCTCTGTTATGCCGGAATATGTTGAAATTGTCAACAAGTTTGGTGGCAACATGCCCGGTGCTGTCGGCGTACCGGAAGAGATGCTGCGTGAGGCATCTCGCATGGCGGTCTGCAAGATCAACATTGACTCGGATCTGCGTCTCGCAATGACAGCCTCCATCCGCAAGCATATGGTGGAGCATCCCGATCATTTTGATCCCCGCCAATACTTGACGCCTGCCAGAGCGGCCATCAAGGAAGTTGTCTCCCACAAGCTGGTTCATGTCCTGGGCTGTGCCGGAAAAGCATAACTGCAAAAATCAAATCAGCACAGGAGACTGCCCCACAAATGGGCAGCCTCCTGTGCTTTGTTTTGGCATCTTGTGGGGTCATGAAAGCTCCACCGGATGACAAGGCTATTCAGCGCATTGTAATTGCACGCCGTTCCCCGCAGACCCATGACTGCCAAATCACACCCATGCGTTAGCAGCTGCAATCAATGTGTTAAAGATGGATGGGATTGCAAAGGATCTGATCGACCTCCTCATAAAGATCGCCACCCAAATAGTACGGCGCGGGAGACTGAATT
>JAVVPJ010000222.1:270-2150 GCA_036655815.1 Oscillospiraceae bacterium | reverse complement strand
ATCGGCATCAGCTTCCCCCGCTATTCCAAGCGCACCGTGATGGCGATGAAATTTGTCAAGGAGCGGGACGCTCGTGTCATCGCCATTACCGATTCCAGCATCTCCCCCATTGCCGAGTTGGCTGACTTTCGGCTTTATGCACGCAGCGACATGGCCTCCTTCGTGGATTCGCTGGTGGCGCCACTGTCGCTCATCAACGCCTTGATCGTGGCTGTGGGAATCAAAAAGCGGGACGACGTCAGCCTCGCCTACGCTGAACTGGAACGGATCTGGGATCGCTATGAGGTTTACACCAAAGCCGATGAGAGTGACCGCCCATGAACGATTTTGACATCATCGTGGTGGGTGCAGGCGCCGCCGGTCTTATGGCGGCCGGACAAGCAGCTCTTTGCGGCGCCCATGTCCTATTGCTCGACCGAAATACCCGTCCGGGGCGCAAGCTGATGATCACGGGGAAAGGACGCTGCAACGTGACCAATGCCTGTGACCCAGACCGGCTGATGGCTGCTATGCGGCGCAATCCGCGCTTTCTTTACAGTGCTTTTTCGGCCTTCTCTGCGCAGGATGTGATGCGCTTCTTTGAGGAACAGGGCGTACCGCTTAAAGTAGAACGAGGCAATCGGGTGTTTCCCGTTTCTGATCGGGCCGTTGACATTGTGGATGCGCTCCAGCGCTTTGTTCGGAATGCCGGTGTCACGCTTTCTCAACATCGCGTCACCTCTCTGTTGGAGCAGGACGGTGCTATCATCGGCGTGAAAACGGCTGATGACAAACAGTTTTTGTCCCGATCTGTGATTCTGGCCACCGGTGGGTTGAGCTATCCCCTCACCGGATCAACAGGGGATGGCTATCAGCTGGCTGCTCTGGCAGGACACACGCTTGTTCCAACCACGCCCTCATTGGTGGCCCTGATCACACGCGAGCCATGGTGCAGCGAGTTGATGGGTCTGACCCTCAAAAACGTAACGCTGTCGCTCAAGCATGGGGAGAAAACCCTTTTCTCCGAGATCGGTGAGCTTTTATTCACCCATTTTGGCGTGTCAGGCCCGTTGGTGCTGTCGGCCTCCAGCTATCTGGAGGGTCCACCAGCAGCCCATCGGCTGTTGATTGATCTCAAGCCGGGGCTTTCCCACGATCAGCTCGATGCGCGTCTGCTGCGCGACTTTGCAGATGCCAAGAACCGCGCTTTTAAAAACGCACTTGACCGTTTGCTTCCACGTCGGCTCATCCCTGTTGTGGTTGAGCTGTCAGGCATTGCACCCAACACACAGGTCAACGCCATCACCAAGCAGCAGCGCACCGCTCTCGTGAAGGTGTGCAAAGCGCTGCCCATCTCCATTGCAGCGCTGCGCCCCATCGAAGAGGCCGTGGTAACGCGCGGCGGCGTCGCGGTTTCGCAGGTTGATTCCAAGACCATGCGTTCCAAATGTCGACAGGGGCTTTATTTTGCAGGAGAATTGCTTGACCTCGACGCCGTGACGGGGGGCTTTAATCTGCAAATTGCTTTTTCAACCGGTTATCTGGCTGGCATTGCAGCAGCTCGCTCCAAGGGAGCCTGTTGATGATTGCGCTCTGAGTGCTCGCATTCATCATCGTCAGTCCCTATCACCAACGAAAGGCTATGGTATGATCCTATGAGTCACACTGTTTCCATCGCCATTGATGGCCCCTCGGCCGCCGGCAAGAGCACCATCGCCCGTGCGCTGGCCGAGCGTCTGGGTTTTCTCTATGTGGACACTGGGGCGCTCTACCGCGCCATCGGCTACTTTGCGCACACCGACGGTGCCGATCTGACCGACGCAGCAGCCATTGAGATGCTGTTGCCGCGCATCGACGTCCGCTTGATTTATTTGGATGGCGTACAGCGCATTCTGCTCAAT
>JAVVPJ010000222.1:0-260 GCA_036655815.1 Oscillospiraceae bacterium | reverse complement strand
TCTCTGAGGCCATTCGTTTGCCTGAAATGTCAATGGCCGCCTCCAGTGTCTCAGCCCTGCCCTCTGTGCGCGCCTTTTTGCTGGAACTGCAACGCTCTCTGGCACGGGAACACAATGTGGTGATGGACGGAAGGGACATTGGCACAGTGGTTCTGCCCCATGCCTCGGTCAAGTTCTTTTTGACAGCCAGTCCCGAGGTGCGTGCTCACCGCCGTCAACGGGAATTTCTTGAAAAAGGACAATCGGTAGCCTATGAAAAG
>JAVVPJ010000221.1:0-2213 GCA_036655815.1 Oscillospiraceae bacterium | reverse complement strand
CGCCTTGATGCTTGCATAGTCATTTCCATGTGTCTTTTCAATCGAAACAATTGGCATAATTTTTTTGCTCCTTCCTGTAGTACCTCTGTTATGAGAGAATCGCCGGCAGCAAGATCGACCCAGGCAAGCTTGCTGCCGGCAGTTGGAAAAAAGGTCTTTTCATTGTACCATAAAAACAATGAATTGGTACAAGACGTTCACGCGCTTTTGCTTGGAGTCTGCGCGTGGCGGCAGTCCCACACACTGGACGCATGGCGACAGCCGCATTTGATGCGAGGCCGCGTTAGAGATCCTCTTCTTTTTTCTGATGACTCAGCAGTCGTACGATAGACCAGATCAAGCCTCCCCAAATACCACCAAGGCAGAGAACCATCAGAATTCCTGATACGAGTGTCATAGTATTTCCCTCCTTATAATTTAGTTGAAGCCATTGTCTACAATTTCAGGGAAGTCTTCCCCGTTAAATTCCTTTTTGCCGGCAGACTTGGCAATGCGGTTGTTGAAAATTGCCATAATCACACCGACACCGCCCAGCTGAAGCACCATGGTTGCCAGCGAATATGTGCCAAAGGGATTGTACCAGTCCGGATTCCAACCGACGGAGAGCACACACCACCAAGCAAACATCGCAATCGCTACAATGGGACAGATGATGGTTGCGCCATATTCCCACCATTTTCCCATTCTCAAGCCGGTGTACGGATTGTTGAGCAGCTTGTTGCGCACCTTCGACGCACCGAATTTCCGCAGTGCGATGCAGGAGAACACAGCGCCAATGACCATGCCCATGCCCACGACGAAATCCTGATTGTTAAAGAAATTGATACTCCAGCAGGAGGGAATGCCAATCACAATCGTGCCCACAGCCATAATGACGATGCTCTTCTTTTTCTTAACGCCGGCATCCGCCAACGGCTGTACCACGATGGAGTACATTGCAATGATAGATGTGACGGAGGCGCAGATCAGCGCAATCCAGAACAGAGAGGCGAACAGCCGTCCGCCGGGCATTTGCTCAAACACACCTGTCAGCGCGATAAAAGCCAAGCCGTTGTTGCCGGATGCACATGCCTCCAAGGCACCCTCTTGACCCAGCGCGGAAAACAGAGCGGGAATAATCGCCACGCCTGCCAGCAGTGCGACGGACATGTCGCCCAAGCCCTGCACCGTGCTTGACAGCGCCACATCGGATTTCCGCTTGGAATACACGCCATAGGCGATGCAGATGCCCCAGCCGGGGCCAGCGGACCAGAAGCACTGGGTCAACGCCTCCAGCCAAACCTTTGAATGCAGCAAATCCGCCGGATTGAGATCAAACAGGAAGTTGAGGCCGGCCGTTGCGCCGGGCAGCGTCACAGTGCGGATTGCCAGTACGATGACACAGAGAAACAGTGCCGGCAGTAAAATTTGCGTCGATTTTTCGATGAACTTCACGCCCTTATAGGCACCCCATGCACAGAAGACCTGAATCAGAACGTAAATCACGACAATCGTCATGTTGCCGTTGCTGACAGAGTCAAACAGTCCGGCTTTGTCCGCAACAAAGCAACCGCCGGTGATGGTCAGATACAGATAATAGAAAATCCATGCCACAACCACGGTGTAATAGGCGATTGTGATAATCACAACCCACTCCACAAAGGAGCCCAGCCATGTGGCTTTCTTGTTTCCCATGAAATCTCGAAATGCGCCGGGTAGACCCTTGCGGGTTGCCCGTCCGATGATATGCTCGCCCATCATCAGCGGAATCACCGCCACAACCATGATGAGAATATATGCAATGATAAATGCTGCACCACCGTTACTTGCTGCCACCCGGGGGAATCTCCAAATATTTCCTGTTCCCACAGACGCGGCAATCATAGACAGCGCCATGACCAAGGGGGTAGAAAAGCCCTTTGCTTGTTTGGTTTTTTCCATCAAAATCACTCCTATTCTTTTGTGAGACCTTCGTTTTTACAGTTGCAGGAATACCATGAAATTTGCAAAGCAGTCCGTCTCCTTGCGGAAAGCAGATCGTTAGCGCTTATTCCACGCTGCAAGCTGTGAGGATTTCACTATTTTCAGGGATTCTCAGGACAGTGCGACGCGCCTTACAGCAGCTCCGGTTCGGATTGCGGGACATTTCTCCATGCTCCACGCAATCTGGGTTGGAATTGCTATCGCTTAGACCGCATGGTAGTCGCATAGATATTCAGCAACACCGCTGGTTC
>JAVVPJ010000220.1:835-2226 GCA_036655815.1 Oscillospiraceae bacterium | reverse complement strand
CGCGGCGCGCTACGGCGTGATGCTGGAACCCGAACCCGTCTTCATCTAAGGAACGCTTCATGAACAAAGTCATCGTCACCGGCCACACCCGTGGCCTCGGGGCCGCCATCGCGGCCGAATTAAAGGCGCGCGGCCTGGCCGTGCTGGGCCTGGCGCGCGGGCGTTCTGCGCTGGCTGGCATCGAGCAGGCCGAGGTCGACATGGCCGATCCGGTTGCCTTGCAGGCCTGGCTCGCCGGCCCGGCGCTGCGCGATTTTCTCGCGGGCGCCGAATCGGTGTACCTCGTCAACAATGCCGGCGTCGTCACGCCGGTGGGCTCGCTAGCCGCGCAGGATCCGGCAGCCGTGCTGCAGGCGGTGATGCTCAATGTCGGCGCGCCAAGTGGGAACTGTCAGGCCCTTTTCACAGGCGGAGAAGCCCAATGGAATCAACATCGAAATCATATCCTCACGGGACACTGAAATGCCCAGAAAGCGGTTGATCCAGTCGGCATCGAGCGGGAGCTGTAAAGATGGGCGTTGGGCATGGTTGACATCTATGATGCCGTCAATGACGTCGCCACAGGCGAGCAACTCAACCAGTTCGCAGGCGCGATTGGCCGCTCGGGCACAGATCTCCGGATCAAGGCCTTTTTCAAAACGCGAAGAGGCCTCGGTACGCATACCAAGTTTACGGGCGGTGGTGCGCACACGACTGCCAAAAAAATTGGCAGATTCAAATACGACGGTGACGGTATTATCGTGGATCCCGGAGTCTGCCCCGCCCATTACGCCTGCGACTGCCGAGGGCTTGGCGGCGTCTGCGATGACCAGCATATCAGGGGAAAGCGCATGTGTGGTACCATCCAATGTTGTAATGCTTTCTCCCTTTACAGCATTTCTGACAACCAAATGCCCCCCCTCGACGCATTGAATATCAAACGCGTGCATAGGCTGGCCGTATTCGAGCATCACATAGTTTGTGATGTCAACAATGTTATTGATGGGACGTATACCGGAGGCACGCAGCCGCTCACGCATCCAACGCGGTGAGGGAGCCACATGCACATTGGTGACTGCACGTGCGACATAGCGGGGGCAAAGCTCGACATTTTGCACATCAACAGACAGCAGCTCATGCAGATTTCCTGCGCCGCCCTTGACCGAGGGAACAGGAAGGTCAAAGTGAGTGCCAAAGGTGGCAGCAGCCTCGCGAGCCAGTCCCGTAACAGAGAGGCAATCAGGGCGGTTGGAGGTGATCTCAAATTCGACCACCGTATCGTTGAAGTTGAGGACATCTTGAATCTTCTCCCCCAAAAAGCAGGGCTCATGGATGACAAAGATCCCATTTTCGACGGCATAGGGGAAATCATGAATAGAGAGGCCCAATTCCGAAAGAGAACAGAGCATGCC
>JAVVPJ010000220.1:0-825 GCA_036655815.1 Oscillospiraceae bacterium | reverse complement strand
GGTTGTCTCGATGCGGTGGCCAGGCAATGTAGCGCCGTCGAGCGCGACAGGCACCAGATCTCCTGTCGCCAGATTCTTGGCGCCTGTGACGATCTGCAAATGTTCCCGAGCACCCACGTCGAGCTGACAGATCACAAGATTGTCAGCATGATCATGAGGCACGATGGAAAGAACTTTTCCAACAACAACACGTTCGATGTCCGCACCTTCCACATACCAGCTTTCTACCTTGGAGCCAGACATGGTCATGGCCTCAGCAAACGCTCGAGGCTCGATTTCCAACTTTACATAGTCGTTAAGCCATCTCATTGATAAATTCATTTTTTGCACCTCCCTTTAAAACTGACCGAGGAAACGCAGGTCATTCTCAAAGAGAAGCCGCATATCATCGATGTTGTAGCGCCGCATGGTGATGCGATCAAGACCCATGCCGAACGCAAATCCACTATATTCATCGGGGTCTATGCCGCAGGTTGAGAGCACCTTGGGATGAACCATGCCGCAACCCAGAATTTCGATCCAGCCCTCGCCCTTACAAAGACGGCAACCCTTGCCCTGGCATGAAAAGCACATGATATCCATTTCGGCCGACGGCTCTGTGAAGGGGAAATGGTGCGGCCGAAACCGTGTGACAGTTCCCTCTCCATAGAGGCGTTTGGCAAAGACATCAAGCGTGCCCTTGAGATCGCTCATCGTGATGCCGTGATCCACTACAAGACCTTCAATCTGATGAAACAGGGGGGAGTGTGTGGCGTCCACTGCGTCGGAACGGTAGACCTTGCCGGGCGCAATGATGCGAATGGGCGGCTTGCGCTGCTCCATGGT
>JAVVPJ010000219.1:0-2229 GCA_036655815.1 Oscillospiraceae bacterium | reverse complement strand
CCTTTCAGATGACACGGCCAGCGCGCTCATAAAACTGTGCGAGGCGGGAGGCAAGATAGGCGGGATAGCCCTCCTCTCCAGGCATTTCCTCGAGACGGCCTGACATCTCGCGTAACGCCTCGGCCCATCGGGAAGTCGAATCGGCGATGACAGCGACCGCATAGCCCATATCGCGGTAGTACTCGGCAATGGTGATGCCGGTGTAAACCGACGCCTCACGTGCAGCCACAGGCATATCTGACGTGTTGGCAATGAGAACAGTTCTCTGCATCAGTGATTCTCCGGTACGGGGATCCTGCAACTCGGGAAATTCGCGCAGCACATCGGTCATTTCGTTTCCGCGCTCACCGCAGCCAATGTAGACCACAATGTCCACGTCAGACCACTTGGCCAATTGGTGCTGGGTCACCGTCTTGCCTGAGCCAAACGGCCCAGGTATTGCTGCAGTTCCCCCCTTGGCGATGGGAAAGAAGGTGTCAATCAGGCGCTGTCCTGTAATCATCGGGATATCGGGTGCCAGCTTTCTTTGATAGGGACGTTCAACACGAACTGGCCATTTTTGCAACATCGAAAGATCGCGCACCGAACCGTCCCTCAACTTGATAGAGGCCACCGTCTGGGTAACATCGAAGGAGCCTGCCTGAATGTTTACCACTTCACCTGTAATCCCGTTTGGCACCAGAATTTTATGCTCAACCACGATGGTTTCCTTGACCGTGCCCAACACGTCACCCGCAACGATCTGGTCACCCTTTTTCGCAACCGGTACAAATTCCCACTTTTTCTGGTGGTCGATGGGATCGACCTCAATTCCGCGGGTAATGGTGTTGCCCGCAATGGCGCGAATCGCTTCAAGTGGGCGCTGAATTCCATCATAAATGGTGGTGATGAGTCCGGGCGCCAGCTCGACTGAAAGTGGCGCACCGGTTGACTCGACCACATCGCCAGGGCCGATTCCCGCCGTCTCTTCATAGACCTGTATGGAGGCATTCTCGCCACGCATCTCAATGATCTCGCCGATCAGACGCTTCGAACCGACACGCACCACATCGTACATATTGGCGCCAGACATTCCGTCGGCGATGACGAGCGGCCCCGAAACTTTTACAATTTTGCCTATGCTATTCATGCATGTTCAGCCTTCCTTCGTGCCGGCCCATCGACCCGCCCCGGGCGTGTGCCCTCACGGTTCGAAATCCGGCAAGTTCGTATAGAGTCGGCGCCTATTCCCCCGCGTCTCTCAAAATATCGGCACCGACGGCGCGTTCCACCGCCTTGTGCACCTCGCCGTCTCCAATGCCTAGCGAACCATCTTTGGACGGAATGGGAATCACAGCGACGGATGGCACATCAGCGTAACGCGCGATGTCTGTTTTCATCTGGGCCGCCAATTGTTCAGTGATATAGATGACTGCATAGTTCTCTCTAGCAAGACTGTGTAACGTACGCGCGGCTTCGGCGGCTTCCTCTGTGGTGACGACAGTTAACCCCAGCGCCCGAAATCCCAAAACACTCTGTCGATCCCCAATGACCGCTGCCTTATACATAGCTCATCCTCAGCCTTTCCATGATCTGTTCCTCGCTCAGACCGGCACGACGTCCCACCATGATGGTGCGCACCGAAACCAATTCAGCCTCACGCGCCACAAGATAAGCAATCACGCTCGCCTCTCCAAACGCAATCAGCCGTGCCGTGCGAATGTAGTTGATCAGTGCGTTGTCACAGGCCATGTCAAGAGCTGCCAGTGTAACTTCTCCCTCCATGGCCCACGCGGCTGCCTGAGAAGCAGCCGCAAGATCTCGTCCTGCAAAAAGAGTTGTGATGTCCTCACCTGACAGGTCGGAAACCAGACGGTCGGCCGTAACATTTCCACCGGGTAGGACAGCCTTGCGTAAATAATCAAAGCCTTTTTGGGCCCGCGCAGCACGAACCACAACCCGCAAATTAGCGCTGTCTATGAACAGTCGTACATATTCGATTAAATAATCGCTTTCGGCTTTCTGAGCTTCAGTCAGCATCTGGGCGGCCATGGCCCGGTCGAGCACCAGATCGGACAGCTGCGGGTCTCCGGTGCGGGCCAGCAAGTCGGTCGCCTCCAGAGCAGCCGTGCGCATGGTGGGTGTCAGCTCATGCCAGCGTTTTTCACGCCAGATACCTTCAATTGTGTGAACGGGTACGGTTCCCGCGCCTGACAACAACGTGTGGGCATCAATTTCCAGAGCCTGAGC
>JAVVPJ010000218.1:0-2249 GCA_036655815.1 Oscillospiraceae bacterium | reverse complement strand
CCACGGCCAGCGCCGCGGCGTCCGGGCTGTGCACGCCGGGCACGGGCCAGGCGACGAAGCAATGGTTGATCTGGCTCGTCGCATGCAGGGCTGTGTTGGCCAGCGGCAAGGCGGCAGGTGCGGCGGCAACGGCGGGTGCAGCTTCGGCAACCGGTGCGGCTGCGGCAGCGACGGGCTGAGCCATCATGGGCTGTGCCATCATCTGCTGAACGACGACTCCGCCGCCTTTCACGATGCGTACTTTGCCCTCGGCTTCGGTGATTTCGAGTTCAGAAACGTTCGACTCGGACACCAGGTCGATGAGGGTCTTAAGTTTTCGCAAATCCATGAGGGCTCCAACGGCTAGAAACAGAATGGGGCGCAAATTTACCCCAATTTCAGCCTATTGCATCGAACTAAGCGCAAATATCTATATCTCCGACAGGGGATGCATTGACTTTTACACTTGCGTGACCCATTGATTCAGGTCTTGTTCGGTCAATTGTCCCATTTTACGCTGCAAGATGTTGCCATCTTTGCCGAAAAGCACCGAAAACGGTAGGCCACCCACATCGTTGCCCAGTGCCCGACCGAGGTCGGTACCGGTCAATCCGGCCAGCGCTATAGGGAAATCAAGCGGTGATTTGTCCAGAAATTTGCGTACAGCTGACGGCTGATCGATGGCCAATCCGAGAATTTGAAAGCCTTTTCCCGAATTTTTGGCGTAAAAATCGTTGAGAAGCGGCAATTCGTCGACACAGGGTGGACACCACGTTGCCCAAAAATTAAGCAACAGCGGACGACCATGAAATTTGCGCATCGTCAAAGTAGAGTCATCCAACGTCTGCATGGATGCATTCCAGAACGAGGCCGCCACCCCATCTTCCACCGCATGCGGCTGCAAACGCCACCATGCTACACCAGCACCCGCGGCAGCCGCCGCGACACCTGCACCGGCCAGCACCATGCGGCGGCGCGGATGCGAAACGGACTCGGCAGCGGAAGGCTGCGAGGAGTCGGGAGATTGCGAATCAGAATCGGCCGGCGTGGACATAGTGAGTTCTTGCTTGTTTGCTTGCTGGTTGAGCGAGTTGTTGGTTTATTGGTTTGCGTATCTATCTATTGGTGATCGATCTATGAAGCCGATCGATCAGGAGTCCGAAGCTCCAGAGGCCTCACCCTGCGCGAGCAGCGCCCGCACGGCCTTCATATCACCACGCGGCAAACGGCCACGAGAATCCGGCTTGAGCGCGCCACGCAGGTCATCGAGGTCATAGACCATCAGATGCACACCCACATGCTCGCCCAGCTCCGGCGACATGCTGCTGATGCTCAGCGCATCCACCAGCTCGCCGCGAAATCCGGTGACGGAGCGCGGCTCGTAATCGACATGGTGATCAATCAGGCAAATCTCGGCAGACTTGGAATCATCGCAAAACATCTGCACGTAAATATCGGACAGGCGCGTCGCCGTGCCCTGCCAGACCGCACCCGCAAGATAGGGACGAAAGTCCTGCATGCGCTCCATCCAGACCAGCGCCAATTGCCGCAGCGCGCGCAACTCCGCGGGCTGGGTGTCGGCACAGAACAGCTCGATGTATTCACGCACCGCCTCTTCGACGAGGTCGTTGTCCGGCAACCGGGTGCGCTGAGGCAAGCCCAACTGCTTGACCGCTCGGCGTTTGGCAGCACCCCACTCCAAGCCCTCTTCCACCACGATCCGGGCTGTAGCGTTAGCTATTTCGGTAGCGATAGAGTCTTCCATGGCGGCATCCTGTTCGCAGTCCCTCATCTCTACTGCGGGTGAAATCGGGAACACGATGAGAGGTTAAAAGACATTGTCGCTCCAACGCCAATACCTGAAATATTGCGTGACATTCTGAGAGCTTGTGCAAGCAGCAATTTCCGTGACCTGCGCCAAGATTGCAAAACGGGGATGGGGCAAAGTGCCGTGGACAGGAACCCTGCAAATGTTGATGCGCAAAAGGCTACATCCTCTGCTGATCGTGAAGCCTGGGCCGCACCTCGCGTCTCCTGCGTCTCTTGTTTACCCGGAGGTCTTTCGTCAAGCCCCTGGGTCGGTCGCCCCACTGATGACCCCGCATGAAAAAATCAAAAGTACTGATTTTCACATTGGTTATTATTTTTCTCGCAGCAGCCGCATTGAAAATGCATGAACGAGAATCGGCGAAATACCTCAGAGAATACGCCTCAGAAGACGGTGCTTATCTTGCAAAGATGTATTTGGTGAGGGATCCATTTCTTGATTT
>JAVVPJ010000217.1:0-2271 GCA_036655815.1 Oscillospiraceae bacterium | reverse complement strand
CATGATGCAAATGCTGCTGATGATCTGAATTTTGGAGATCAAGCCCACGCCCATCGTCGCAAAAAACAGCACCAAAGAGCTGGTGATAATGGCAGGGTCACAGGCGTTCGCCGCGATCTCAATTGCCTGAAAGCGATCATGTCCGTTTTGGACTTCTTCGCGGAAACGGGTTGCCATCAGGATGGCATAATCAACCGTTGCACCCAATTGAATGCAGCCGACCACGGTCGGGGAAATGAAAGGAATGACCGTCCCGGTGAAAAACGGGATACCCTGATTGATAAAAATGGCCAATTCGATGGTGGCCACCAACAAGATGGGCACTGTGGCAGACGAAAACACGCAACCAACAATGAGCAAAATCGCTGCAATAGAGATGTAATTAGTCACACGGAAATCGACGCTGGCAGTATCGATCAGATCTTGTGTCATTACTGCTTCGCCTGTCATGAGCGCATTAGGGTCGTAGAAACGCACCAACGATGTCAGCGTATCGATCTGCTTGGCGGCCTCCTCGGAGGCTGCCTTATAGTTGGAATTGATCATCATCATCTGCAGACCGTCTTTTTTGCAGACATCCCGAATGGCATCAGGGATGAATTCGTCAGGAATCGCGGCTCCGAGAAGTTTATTATAGGCTACCACCGACGCGATGCCGTCGACCTTTTCGATTTGTTTGACCATCTCGGTCAGACGAGCGGGAGGCAGGGTGTCATCCACAATGACAAAGTGGGTAGACGCCATGTGAAACTCATCCTTGAGGCGATTGGTCGCCACAATGGAGGGTAAGTCCTGTGGTAGGGATTTATCAAGATTATAATACATTTTTACATTCTGCTGGGCATAGACAAAGGGGACAAACAGCAGAACGAACAACCCAACGAAGGCCTTTCGATGCGCGATCATGAACCGGTTGATGCGTTGAAAATCCGGAATCAGTGTTCTGTGATGCCAACGCTCAATGGGTCCATCCAGTACCAGGAGCAGCGACGGGAGCACCAGCAGAACGGTCAGGACGCCCATCACGACGCCTTTTGCCATTACAATACCAATGTCGCGTCCCAGCAACAACCGCATAAAGCACAGCGCCAGGAATCCAGCCACAGTGGTCAGTGAGCTTCCGGCCAGCGACAGGAACGCACTCTGCACCGCCTTGGCCATCGCATCATGTCTGTCGACGCAATTCTGCTTTTCTTCTGCGTAGCGGTGAAACAGAAAGATGGAGTAATCCATCGTAACGCCCAACTGCAAAATAGCTGCGATCGCCTTGGTCACATAGGAGATCTCCCCCAGCAAAATGTTACTGCCCATGTTATAAACCACGGCGCATCCGATGCTCAAAAGAAAGGCCAACGGAAGAATCCACGCATCGATGGTCACCGACATCGCCAGCATCGACAGCAACACCGCCAGCGCCACATAGAGTGGCATTTCCTGATCAACCAGTGCCCTGGTATCGCGCACCAGCACAGAGAAGCCCGCTAAAAAGCATTGCTCATTACACAAGGTACGTACAGCATCGATCGCGTGCATTGTTTCGTCGGTCGCGCCGGCATGTTCATATTGTACGATCATCATGGTAGCATGGTCAGAATAGAAAAGTTCGCGTATACTATCCGGCAAAATTTCCTGTGGGATGCTGACATCTAGAAAATTGGAAATCCAGACGGCGCTGCTGACACCTTCCACCTGCTCGACCTCACCACGCAGTTTCTCTGCATAGGCCGGCGGCATATCCTCCACGATGAGCATTGTGGTCGCGGCATTGTGAAAAGTATCCTCCAGCACCCGTTCTCCCTTGGAGGAATCCAGATCAGGTGGAAGATAGGAGAGAATATCATAGTTGATATGGGTGGCAAGAGCGCACACCGCGCTGGGGATCAGCAGACCCGCCGCGATGAGAAGTACGAGCCAAGGCCTTTTTGTTACAAGGCGTGCAATAAATGAGAGCAAGCAATGCACCTTCTTACGTGATTGAATGGTGGAACGCTTCCCGTGCCATTTAGCGTAGGAGTTTGCGAATGATCAGATACAGTGTGGGCTTGATTTCGTCCAACGTACAGGGCTGTTCTTTCTCCAAAGTGCTATAGCAGACCGCGCCGACCATCTCCACGATGATGTAAAGAATTTGCCGAGCCTGCGCGTCATCATATCCGCGTTCGCTCAGATCTTTGCAAAATTTCTCCACCAGCGCAGTGGTTTCGGGGTGGCGCACCGCCTCTGTAAAAAGTCCTCGGGACAAGTTTTTGTATAGCACTCGCAACATTGCTC
>JAVVPJ010000216.1:320-2296 GCA_036655815.1 Oscillospiraceae bacterium | reverse complement strand
GTGCCACTGTTCAAACGACAAATTGAGCATGGGGGTCCTGTTACGGTGACTGATCGACGGGTGGTGCGTTATTTCATGACCATTCCCGAGGCGGTGCAGTTGGTCTTGCAAGCGGGTGCCATGGCCAAGGACTCTGAGGTCTTCGTGCTGGACATGGGAGACCCGATGAAGATCATTGAACTGGCCGAGAATCTGGTGCGTTTGTCTGGCTATGTGCCCTATGAAGACATTCCGATTGTGGAAACAGGTCTGCGACCAGGCGAGAAGCTCTATGAGGAGCTGCTGATTAAGAATGAAAATCTGGTCAAGACAGAGAATAAAAAAATCTTTATTGAGCAGCAAGAGGCGTTTTCCCGTGCACAGGTGGAATATTGTCTGAATCGTCTCGATCAGGCGCTGATGTCTGACGTAGAGAATCTATGCCAGGTGATGCGGGAATTGGTTCCGACCTATCGAACGCCCGATGAGGTCAACACGGCGGCCATTGCGTATAATGTTGACAGCGATGCGTACCCGTTGCTGCAGAGCCTGTAAGAGTGTTTTGCGAATTTTGACGAAAATGAGAGAAAAAGCGGCTGCCCAGATGATGATTGGGGAGCCGCTTCTTTGTGCCTACTGCGCGTTGTTGGCGCGTTTTTTGTGTTTTGCGCGCGATGATCCAATGTGACCTTTGTGAAAACGGGAAGGCGACACTGATTCAGCAGCGCCACGGGAATCGCCAGGACGGGCGCATCAAGTGATCATGATTTCGCTTGGCAAAGCCTTTTTGCCGCTGTTATCTGGTGGGCATGCGGTCAAATTCAGGATTGAAAGCATAAAAGTTCTTGCTGTTGAGCTGATCTTGCAACATGCGCAATGCCTCGCCGAAACGTTGAAAGTGGACAATTTCCCGTGCACGCAGGAATTCAATGGGTGCGCGCACATCAGGATCATCAATGACACGCAGCAGATTGTCATATGTGGTGCGGGCTTTTTGCTCGGCTGCGAGATCTTCGGTCAGATCGGCAATCGGATCACCGGCGGATTGAAATGTCTCGGCAGAGAAAGGGACACCGGAGGCGGCCACAGGATAGACGGCGGTTGTGTGATCAACATAATAGGGTGCAAAGCCGGATTCCATGATTTGCTCAGGCGTCAGGTTGCGGGTGAGCTGGTAGAAGAGAGAAGAAATCATTTCCATATGGCCCAGCTCTTCCGTGGCAATATCGGTCAGAGCGCCCACAGCGACGGGACAGGGCATTGTATAACGCTGGGAGAGATAGCGCAGCGCTGCGCCGGATTCCCCGTCGGGGCCACCATACTGCGTTAAGATAAGTTGAGCAAGCTGTGGATTGGGATTTGTGATATGGATCGGGTATTGAAGGCGCTTTTCATAACTCCACATTGGTCATTCCTCCATCTGCCAAGGCCATGGTGTATCGATCCAAGTCCAGTGGTTACTCGCCGACACATTGCGGGCCGAAAGTGGGCCGACACTGTCGCGGTATTCCTTTTGCACGGCATCGCACGCCACCTTTTTTTGATTGTAGTAGGCAAGCGCCTCAGCACTGTCGGGATGGGTATCAAGAAACAGAATTGCGTCTTCGAGCGCAAAACAGACCTCCGCGAGGCGCCGGGTTAAGGCAGGATTTTTCATCGGCGTTCTCCTCCCGCCGCCAGGAAGGGGAGATCAAGCGCAGGGAATATGGTCCCGCGATCGAGTGCGGCCTCCGGCTTGTAGGTTTGCGACCACATTTGCCGTGGGACGTAGGCCATAGCGATGGGCAGATGTGCCAGATGTTCATCAAAGTTGGTTCCACCGGGCGTTTCCATACGTGAAAACGGTACTTGCATTTGCATTTGATTCAACCTGTGTTGCTCCTTTCATTGTGGACGTTTTGCGCGTTGCATTGCGGCCACATTGCGTTTGGGATGCCATTCCCATGCCATCCTATGCGAGAATTCCGTGGTGTGTCCCTTCCCAAGGATAGAATGAA
>JAVVPJ010000216.1:0-310 GCA_036655815.1 Oscillospiraceae bacterium | reverse complement strand
CACAAGAAATCTTGTTGATAAAAGCCAAGCTTTTTTTGGATGATCTCAGGAATGTGTTTCATGGCTGCCTTTTGGTATACCACAGGTGCGAAGGCATACACTAGCGCTGAGGTGAAAAGCGCATGAATGCAAACATTGCAAGCCTTTCAGAAACAACCGTTTCCCTGATTCGACAGGCCGAACAAAGGATTGAAGAAGCAACGGGGAATCCTGTGATTCTGGTTGCCTATGAGGCGAAAAAATCCCTTTAGACGCGCGACTGTGTGTGCGGCTGTCACGGACGCGGGGCCGGCCCCTCATGCTCGGGGCC
>JAVVPJ010000215.1:0-2307 GCA_036655815.1 Oscillospiraceae bacterium | reverse complement strand
GAGGACAGAAAATTATATCAATCGCTTATTGAAATAGCGACGGAGGCATGGCGCTTTCGGCGGGTATTTGAACGCGCAATGTCTAAATTGGACGCTGGAGACAGCACGCGTTACATCAGTCAGTATTCTTGGTTTAGCAAGAAGGTTGACACAGCCCTTGAAAATGCGGGCTTGCGGATCGTAAACACAGAAGGGCAGTATTACGATGTAGGTATGGCAGCTACTCCGTTAAATATTGATGATTTTGCGCCGACAGTTAAGCTCTTTGTGGAACAGATGGTGGAGCCGATTATAATGGATGGCGATTCGATTGCCAAGACGGGAACAGTTATTTTAGGGAGGACCGAAAAATGAAGCATTACATAGGAATTGACCTGGGTACAACAAACAGCGCTATCTGCTCTTATGATGGTGAATCTGTAAGAGTTTGGAAAAGCCCTGATCAAAATGATGTCACCCCATCTGCAATATTTATCGATCGTCGAGGCAATCGCTATTATGGTCGCAGAGCATATGAAATGGCACCAGCAAATGACAAAAATGCCGCGACACTGTTCAAACGCTATATGGGGACAAGCCAAAAATTTGATTTTGAAAATGCAAAGTTATCGCTTACACCGGAAGAGTGTAGCGCTGAGATTTTGAAAATTCTGTTTGGATACTTACCGGAGGAGCTTCGTAATGATTCCCAAATTGCTACTGTCATTACTGTACCTGCAGCATTCAACCAAATGAAAAAAGATGCCACGCTGGAAGCTGCAAGGCTTGCTGGCATTGGCTCTGTTGCACTGATGCAAGAACCTGTAGCTGCGGTTATGAGTGTTATGCGTATAGGCAAACAAGAAGGTATTTTTCTTGTTTACGATCTTGGCGGGGGAACTTTTGATGTTTCCATTGCTGAAAACATTAGTGGGAAAGTTAATCTTCTGACGCAGGGCGGTAAGGAGATGTGCGGTGGAAGAGACTGGGATCGGATGATTTTGAACCATATTATTGTTCCTTGGCTGCGCAACACGTTTTCACTTCCAGATGATCTTATTACGAATCCTCAATATAAACTTTTGCATCGACTGGCGCTGTTTGCCGCTGAACAGGCAAAAATTGAGTTATCTGCACAGGAAGAAACTATAATTCGAATGGACGAAGGCCGACTGCACAGCATGGATCAGAACGGCGAGGAAATATACATAGATATTCCAATTACCCGCGCTGACCTTGATTCACTGATTGCTGAACTAATTGAGGATACGATTTCGGTGACGAGAGAAACTCTGAAAAAAGCGGGGCTCTCTGCAAATGACATTGAGAAAATCGTTTTTGTTGGCGGACCGACTAACTATAAGCCACTGCGCGACAAGGTTGCCATGGAGTTAGCGCTTTCTGTAAGTATAGATCTAAATCCCATGACGGCTGTTGCAGAGGGAGCCAGTATTTTTGCAGAGTCAATTGATTGGACAAATCAGCGACATAATCGCAAATCCGCAACTGCGGAGATGACTGCAGGAACGGACGTTTCCTTCCGTTATGAGACAAGGACTACTACTCAAACCGCTCGAATCGCATTTTTTGTCAGCAATCCATCTGAATTAACTGTAGAAGTCACAAGCGCCGATACCGGGTGGTCATCTGGACGGGCAGTTTTAAAACAAGGAACCATACTCGACTTACCGCTCACCAAGGGCGGAGAGAATGCATTCGACGTAGCTGTGTTTGATGCGTTCGGAAAGATACTAAAAACAAATGAAAATAGAATTGTAATTACGAAAACAATGGCAACAATCGGCGCAATTCCAGCATCTCACGCTATTGCGATTAAGGTGCTTGACAAGCTTGGAGGTACGCCTGTTCCTGTGTATTTAGTGAATGAGGGTGATTCCTTACCCAAAAAAGGCCGCGAAATATTACGAGCTGGACAGACACTTAAAGCTGGGTCGCATGATGCGTTGTCATTTACACTATGGGAAGGCGAAATACCATATCCTATAGAAGATAACCGCTTTGTTGGAAACTATAAGATCAGCGGCACGGACTTTGAAAGCGGGATGATTCCTACTGGGGCTGAAATTATTTGCGATTACGACATGAATGATTCTGGAAACTTGCATCTTTGTGTTTCCGTACCTTGTATTGGCGCTGACTTTGGAGATAGAAGCTTTTACTCACGTCAAGAGGGGCAGATTAACCTTACTGATACTGACCGAATTGCAGACGCCGGGCAGGACGTTACGAACCGAATCGACACAATGTCAGAGAAAATCAATGATCAACGGCTTAACAAGGCACGTGAAAAAGCCAGCAAAGCAACCT
>JAVVPJ010000214.1:1041-2308 GCA_036655815.1 Oscillospiraceae bacterium | reverse complement strand
GCCGGACAGCAGCACATTGTCCCCACATTGAAGTGCTTGAACATCAGCCTTCGTCAACGGCGTCGTGATTCGTTTTTCCATGGTCATTCCTCCCTACAACTGTGCGCACTGGTGTCGCGCCACATGGCAGTTGATATTGACCGCCACGGGAAGACCTGCAATGTGTGTCGGCATACTCTCGATGCTGACCGCCAGCGCGGTGGTTTTCCCTCCCACTCCCTGCGGACCGATGCCCAGTGCGTTAATGCGTTCAAGCAGTTCACGCTCCAAATCGGCATAGAAGGGATCTGCGTTGGCCTCATCAAGATCCCGCAGCAGGGCCCGTTTTGCCAGCAGCGCCGCCTTATCAAAGGTTCCACCCACACCCACGCCAACCACGATGGGAGGGCAAGGATTTGGTCCAGCCTCAGCGACACACTGCAACACAAAATTTTCGACGCCCTTTACACCGTCTGAGGGCTTGAGCATCGCAATGCGACTCATATTCTCGCTTCCGAAGCCCTTGGGGGCAACGGTGACGCGAAACCCGTCGCCCTCCACAAGGTCATAATAGATCATGGCTGGCGTGTTGTCACCCGTGTTGACACGCCGCAGGGGATCGGAAACCACAGATTTGCGCAAGAACCCGTCCCGGTATCCTTGCCGCACACCCTCGTGGATCGCTTGTGCCAATGAGCCGTTCACATGCGTTTCCTGCCCCATCTCCACAAAAACGCAAGCCATACCGGTATCCTGACAGATGGGCACGTTTTCCTGATCGGCAATTGCATCGTTTTCACAAATTCTGTCTAGGATGTCTCGCGCCAATGGCCAAGGCTCCCCGACCCGACAGGCCTCGATGCGCGCGCGCACATCTGTCGGAAGATGAATGTTGGCTTCCATACAGAGGCGTCGAACCTCTGCTGTGATCGTTTCCGTACTGATTTCACGCATTGTAATCCTCCTCAACCGGGAAGCCCCTTCACTGGGGGATTCCTGCTTCTGCCTTGATTATAGTCGGCAAATGGGCAGACGTATAATACTTATAATTTAACACGCCTATAACTTATATTTATGGCGTACAAAAAATTTCACCAATTCGAGTATATGCCCTTCGTTCCACCTCTGTCCACCGCACAGGCGCACATTTCACACAGGGATGCCCCTGGTGTCAGTCTGTTCAGAGGTCATGCGATTGTCCTCGTTCTCACTCTGGTAGAATGCCACCACACGATGCAAAAAGATCTCGTTTGCCTTGCTCAAATACGAATCCTTCTTATACACCACT
>JAVVPJ010000214.1:0-1031 GCA_036655815.1 Oscillospiraceae bacterium | reverse complement strand
GGTGTCCGGCACACCGATGGAAAAGAGCAGGGGCTTCTCAAGCGAGGCACTGTTCAGTGCAAAGGTCTCCGGCACAATGCTCACGCCGAATCCGGCGGCCGACAGACGAAAAGCAGTGTCAATGTTGGATGTCTCAATCAGGCTTTGGGGTGCAAAGCCCGCCTCTCGCAGCAAGGCATTGACGATGCCCCGCGTTTTGAGTTCCTTCTTGAGTAGAATAAAAGAGCCTTTGGCGAAGCTGGCAAGATCGATCCATGGATATTTTTTCCCAGGCAGGGTAATGCTGCGCGGAATGTTGGGATAATCCTTTGGAACAGTCAGCAGCAATTCTTCCTCCAGCAGCGGGATATAAGCCAGACCCGGCCGAGTGAGTGGAAGATTGACGACGCACAGATCCAATTCTCCATGCAACAGCATGTGTTCGAGCGCATCGGCATCCTGCTCCTGAATGACGATCTCGATATTGGGAAAATCGCGATGAAACGCCGAAATCACAGTAGGCAGTAGAAACGGCCCCCGAAAGGTTGAAATGCCCACCCGAATGCGCCCGCGTTTAGCATCCTCAATATCCTGCACCTCACTCTCCATCTGTTCAAAGATGTCAAGCATGCGCGTGGCTGCCGAGACGTAGCGCTCACCGGCATAGGTCAGCGACAGGCGGCCGTTGATGCGGTGGAATAGAGCTGTAGAAAGGTTGTTTTCAAGATTTTGAATGTACTTGCTCAGTGCTGGCTGGGAAAGGTAAAGATGTTCAGCAGCTTTGGCTACACTGCCATAGGTTGTAATCGCCAACACATAACGCAGTTCCTTGAGGAGCATCAAACGGACTCCTTTCCGTGTCAAACAGCTTTTGGAGGCAATGATAACTTTTTGCTATTGTTCAAATAGAATATTAATATTAGACGCTGGCGGCGTCCTTGATTATGATTACAACATATGATACCATCATACAAGATGACGGCGCGTCCGTCAAACGAAAAGTGCCTCAAAGCGAGGCGAAAGGCGGGATTTTGTGGAGCTGAAACGAATGG
>JAVVPJ010000213.1:1290-2320 GCA_036655815.1 Oscillospiraceae bacterium | reverse complement strand
ATTCGCGGCGATCGGGGCTGGCCACATGGCCGCCCAACAGATGGGCAATAAGTTGTGCACCATAGCAGATGCCCAGCACGGGAATTCCCAACTCGAAAATAGCCGGATCAATTTTAGGCGCATCTTCCAGATAGACGCTGCTGGGGCCGCCCGTAAAGATGATTCCGATGGGGGAAATCCGTTTGACCTCCGCAATCGAGATGGTATAGGGCTTAACCTCACAGTAAACATTGCATTCACGCACACGTCGCGCGATCAAATGATTATATTGCCCACCAAAGTCAATGATAAGCATAAGCTGATGGCTCATATATTTCCTCCTGTTCCTTTCGATGCAATACTATTGTGCCATGATTTTCAGCACATTGCAACTGATTTTTCGCAAATCTTGTGACAAACATAGAAAACAAGGGATAATAGGGACGCCATATCGGGAAACTATCAAAAAGCTCACCAAAGGAGTGCATGAAAATGTGCATACTCAAAATGATTTTCTTAGTGGCCACGCTCATTTTTGGGATGCCGCTGATCTCCCGGGCGGGGGAGCCATATTTTGTCGCCCCAAGCGGGAAGCCGATCTGTTTTTCGATTGAAAGTCTAGAAAGGCAATTATGTATTTCTCCGGGACAACTTTCCGGCGTAATCATGGTAGTGTTGCCCAATGCAGACCAGGGTAAGCTGGTCTGTGAGGGGGTTGAGGTGGAGGCCTACGATTATCTACCGCGTGATGTCTTAGAGTGGCTGGTTTATGTTCCCTATGGACCAGAAAGCAACGACAGTGTGGGGCTGATTCCCGACGCGGAAGATGCCGACTATGCTGTTGTCTCTTTGATCACGAGCGATCTGCCAAGGATCAATTCAGTCAGCATTCCTGTCGGGCTGTATGCATGGCGGCAGGCTCACCGAGCCTATTGGTCTGACGCATTGGCAACACTAGCCGTAATGACACAGTCAGGGAATCCACAAACTGCTTGAGGCACACTTGGCGATTCAGTCATCAGCGGGCCGACGGTTCATGCGCTGTGCTTCT
>JAVVPJ010000213.1:0-1280 GCA_036655815.1 Oscillospiraceae bacterium | reverse complement strand
AAGTATGCAGGAATGACGCGTTATCGCTGCCATTCCTGCATGTTTCCCATACCCATTTATCATATGTACTTCACATGATATCCCTATGAAGACGTTGCGGCATGATGGCAGGGCTGTCATTGTTTCCTTTCAGGAGCTGTTCTAATGCTGTGTGGCATCCCGGCTAATGATACGGCTTCCCACATGAAGGCCATGGGCGGCCGCCTGCGCCAAAGAACGTGTAAATCCCGCCCCATCGCCTACAGCATACATATTGTGACAGCCCTCAATTTCAAAGTCCTCGCCGGTGGACGGACGAGCTGAATAATACTTGCACTCGACACCGTAGAGCAGTGTATCATAGTTGGCCGTTCCGGGCGCAATCTTATCTAGCACATGCAGCGTCTCAATGATATTATCAATCTGTCGTTTGGGCATGCAAAGACTCAGGTCACCCGGAACAGCCTCCAACGTCGGCCGGACAGTTCCCTGCGCGATGCGGTGCGCGTTGGTTCTGCGCCCCTGTTCCAGATCTCCCAGGCGTTGCACCAATACGCTGCCACCGCTAATCATATTGGCGAGCGAAGCGACGGCCCGCGCATACGCGATGGGCTCATCAAATGGCTGCGTAAAACGGATGGTAGTGAGCAACGCAAAATTTGAATTTTCCGTCTTTCGGCTGGCATCACGGTAAGAATGCCCATTGACTGTCAAAATTCCTCCGGTGTTTTCCATGACCACCTTGCCTTTTTCATTGAAGCAGAATACCCGTGTGGTATCGCCATAGATGCTGGATCGATACCAGATCTTGGGTTCGTAAACACGGGATGAGAATTCTTCCCAAATCAAAGCGGGCAGCTCTACACGTACCCCGATATCCACCTGATTGTTCATCATTCGCACTTCGTTTTTGCGACACCAATCGGAGAAAAACTGACTTCCGGCACGTCCAACGGCAAAGATAATGTGTTTTGCTTCCAGTGTTTGACGTTCTTTGCTCTTGGTTTGCAGCGTCAGCACATGGCTGTCCTTGTCAACATCCAGCACCTCTGTGTTGGGCAGGATGGAGACATGCTCACCCAGCCAATCCACCAATCGCATCATAGTTGCAAGGTTTGCGTCGGTGCCCAGATGTTTGAGCTGGGCCTGCTGCATATGCAGGTCGTGCTGGAGGCAGAGCTTTTTAAGTTCATTGTCCGGCAAATAACGATCGGTGGTAGCGCCAAACCCGACCAGAATCTTGTCGGCCTGTTCGATATAATCAATCACCTGACTGTCGGGCAGATATTCAGGCAGCCAGC
>JAVVPJ010000212.1:0-2372 GCA_036655815.1 Oscillospiraceae bacterium | reverse complement strand
ATGTCAATGTCAGCCGAAGTATTCTCACGCTTAAAGTCCAACGAGCCGCTGTGGGCAATGGTGCCAAGGTTCTTTTCCAGTTCTTCATGGGTCATGCCACAACCGTGGTCGGTCAGTGTGATGGTACGGCCCGCCGCATCCGCAACGATGGAAATGGCAAGGTCATCTCGGTTCAGCCCTGTTTCTCCTTTGGCGAGCGCATTAAAATAGCGTTTGTCGCTGGCGTCGGAGGCATTGGAAATCAGCTCTCGCAGAAAGATTTCTTTGTGGGTATAAATGGAGTTGATCATGAGGTCGAGCAGCCGTTTGGACTCGGCCTTGAATTGTTGTTTAGCCATACAGGAAACCGTCCCTTCCGCAATCATATTAAATTTTAGCACTCTATCGTGTAGAGTGCTAACGATATTTCTATCATAATACGGACAGGACAAAAAATCAAGAGGGAAATTGAAAACAAATACAGCTTACCACAAGCTTTTTGCAATTTGCGTTTTTCCTCTGTTTCCAGACGATTTCCTCAATCTGTTCCCCGCTCGATCAACAGAAAGAGCACAATATCCCTTGAAACGCGGTCAAAAGCAACACAACCATATGCGCCATTCTTGGGCCTTGTGGTCATTGGTCATGCGTTTTGCGATGCCTCTCGGTCAAGTCGACGGTTACGGAAATAAAGCATCATGTCAGCAGTGACCATCAGCAGATTGAGAACATACAGCCACATCACATAGTCGGGAGAATTGATGAGCTTGTTAAGGATTCCGCTGATATAGCCAAGATCGATGATGATGAGAAACGCGAGGCTTTTTCCTTTGGCGGTTCTGGCACGCAGGGAACGCAGGATGGAGGCAGGCCACGCTGCACCAAAGCAGACAAGCATGCCAATCTCAAAAATTTTTGTTTGCAACACAACACATTGCTCCTTTAACAAATTGATAAAAACAGTATATCAGTTTTTCTCCTGATGTCCAGATGAGAGGTCACTTTTGCATGAGCGAAGCATAGACTGAAAGCAAAACGAACCACGCAGGAGGAATGCGCTATGCTTCCATTACCGAGCATCACTTATGACCGCCGACGTGCGGTGGAATACGCCCATCGCTGGGCCTATTTTCGCAATCCTCAGTTTTACGATTTTTCTGAGCTGGGGGGAGACTGTACCAATTTTGCCTCACAGTGTCTTCTAGCTGGAAGTGGGGTGATGAATTTTACACCCACCTACGGCTGGTATTATCGTACGGTGGATGATCGTACCGCATCTTGGACTGGAGTGGAATATTTTTATAATTTTCTGGTGAAAAATAAGGGCGTAGGGCCGTTCGCAGTTGAAGCGCCGATTGAGGAAATGAGGCCGGGTGACTTTATTCAATTTATGGCAGACCAAGGACGCTTTCAGCATACGCCGGTTGTAACGGAAATTCGTGGAATTACACCTACGCCTACGACCATCTATGTCGCCGCGCACTCGGGAGATTGTGACTGTCGGCCGTTGAACAGCTATTCGTATCAGAAAATCCGATTTTTACACATAGAGGGTGTGCGCTATCGTCCTCCCGGTTTTCTGTGGGCACAGTATTCCGATGAGGCAGATGAACCGGATTTGTCATCATGACGCTGCGGATTAATTCGGTTGGTCATACAAAGCCTTAGCCTGCATCCAAATGTTTGAGAGCATAGATAGTCAAAAATCCTCTCGTAGGATCTTACAAGCTTCCGTTGTCTGTATCCGTTCTTGAAATAGATCCAGTCATCGTCGCTGGTTATGTAGACAATAATGCTGTTTATCAGGGCAAAATCAGCATTTTATTGTCATTATGATCCAGCATATGCGTTCTGTCGGTCAAGAGAGACTCAATTTGCAAATAGAGACTTTTTTCTCGACCGAAAATATGTTATACTAATCTAGCCATTCAAAGGGACGTCGCGTCCTATTTTAAGAGAGGGCCTGCCCATCGTGTGTTGCATCAGCTAAATAGATGCGCTTAGGCCCTTTGCACATCGGGGGAGAGTCGTTGGAGATCTGTTCACTGGAAAATAAAAACAAAACGGGACTGGATGGCGAGGCTGTACGGAGAGCCAGAACTCTTTTGACTGAGCGCTTTGGTGCTCGGCCGCTGGCGTTAACACACTTTTTCGGTTGCCAACAAAATGTTGCCGATGGTGAGCACCTCAACGGAATTCTTTCGCTTCTCGGCTTTGGGTTTACTGATCAGGTTCAGGAGGCCGACCTCGTGCTCTTTAACACTTGTGCTGTGCGCGAATCGGCCGAGGATCGCGTTTGGGGACACATTGGAGCGCTCAAAAATGAAAAGCGCCGACGTCCCAGCATGATCATCGCCATCGGGGGATGCATGACGCAACGAACCGAGGTGGCT
>JAVVPJ010000211.1:0-2408 GCA_036655815.1 Oscillospiraceae bacterium | reverse complement strand
CTGTACCGGGAGCTGTTTGTCGAACCGGGCGGGAGTTGCTTTGTTCCCGTTGAGTACACTGACATGTACGAGGCGGCACATGCCGCTCGTCTCTCAGGAGGTGTGGTCGTGTTGGCACATCCCGATGTCTATGACTCCTTTGACGCAGCAAGCCGCCTTGCCCAAGCTGGGTTGCTCGATGGTTTGGAGTGCGACTACCCACGCCACCGGCTCGACTCTGCGCAGCGTCATTGGGTACTGGTAGAGCAATATGGGCTGATTCCCACAGGGGGAACCGATTTTCATGGATTTTATGGTGCACCGCCCAATCCCATCGGCACATGCGGCGTAGAAACAAACGTAGTTGCAAGGCTACGTAAAGCGGTTGGAGAGAGAATGCAATGATGACGTGTTCATATAAAACGAAGGGTGTCTGCTCACAGGAGATCCGTTTTACGCTTGATGAGCAGATGAAGATTGATGATCTTTCATTTATAGGGGGATGTGACGGCAACCTCAAAGCCATCTGTCAATTGGCCAAGGGCAGATCTGCCCAAGAGGTCGCGCAGATGTTGCGCGGCACCACCTGTGGCTTGAAAAGGACCAGCTGCCCCGATCAGCTTTCGTGTGCGCTAACCCAAGTCCTCGAACAGGCACAAAGCGAGAAAAAGGAGTGATTCAATGAGCGGCAGATTTGAGGACGACGACATTAAAATCGCACCGGATGACCTGTCACAGTTGTTCAAGGTTGAAAATCCCGTTGCCGACGATAATATAGACCTTTTCATTCGACAGCGCGGTCTAGGGAACACTGAAAAAGCGCGGGCGCTGGGTATGCGCTTTGTGGAAGAACTGCTTGACTGTGTTTGGACCAAGCCACCTGAAGGTGTGGATGCTACCACGTTTGACCTACAGCTTAAACTGTTGTTTGCCTATGCGGTACACCGCATTGTTGAAGATTATTCGCCCAATTCGATTGTTGCACAGGGGACACTTTCAAGCTTTTATGAGCAACTGGAAGCAGATGATCGCGAGCTCTACCGCGCCGTCAATAACTGCCCAGCCTTTTCACTCTATCTTTACCTTCACCGTTCTGGTGAGGAATGTGCCGAAACGGTCGGCAAGGTGTTTGCCAAGCTATGCGGCATGCCGGATAATGCTGACTGCGCCATGCTTGGTGAGGGTGGCTACGCGCGTTTTTACAGTGCTTGTGCGCAGCAAATGTTAACCGCCGGCTACACACAGTAGCCACATTGAAAGGGGGGATGGGAGATGGATCAAGACGTGTTCACGGCAGGGATTGAACGAGGGGGTCTGACCACGGATTATGAGGTGCGGATGTTGATCTGCTGGCTTTTGTATAAGATCAAATCGCCCGTCACCCTGACTCAATTGAATTTTGCGCTTCAGCAGGATGGACTGGTTAATTATTTTGCACTGACCAGAGCGGTCAGTCAATTGCTCACGTCGGGTCACCTCGTTTCCACCCGTCAGGAGCCGGACCATGAGCCTCCTATGACCGTCACTGACCTTGGTTTGCGCACAGCGATGACATTTGAAAAGAATCTGCCACTGACGGTACGGCAAAAGGCGCTGTCGGCAGCGCGGGAATGCCTGCTTCGTGAGCGTCTTGAAAAAGAAAATCACGTCAGCATCGAACCCACAACAGATGGCTGGCGCATTGCGTTGACTATTACTGATGTTTCGGCCGATTTGCTGTCCATGTCGTTGTATGTCCCTACGCGCGAATTATGTGAGGCGATGAAGCATCGGTTTTTGTCAGATCCCACGACGCTCTATCGTGCTTGCCTTGGTGCACTGATGGGGGAAGAGCTGGATGCATCACCGTTACGGGATGAGGAACCAGTTCAACTTTAAAACATGAAAGCGGGTTTTCCAGTGGCAGGGCGATCCTATTCCAGTGCAAAAAAAAGACAGAGACGGAGGCGGAGGCGGCGTAGCATGCTTCCGTCGCTTTTGTTGTGCATTACTTTGCTGGCCGTCGGCTTTTGGGCAGTGGGAGGTTTTCCCTTCTTTGCCGGGTCGGCTATGCCAGCGAATGCAACGGACAGTTTGGGGATTTCGGCCTCAGGGCTTTCTTCCTCCATCGCGTCGGCAGCTCTGTCCACGCCACATTCTTCTTCTTCTGCTGCTGCTGCTTCGAAGCGGGAGTGGGATAGTCTGGTGTTAAACAGCCCTTGTGCCCTTTTGCTGGAGCGAGAAAGTGGCAGGGTTCTCCTGTCGCGCGGTGCCAAAACCCCTGTGCTCCCGGCTTCCATGGTCAAAATGATGACGGCGCTGGTTGCAGTGGAGCGACTGCGAGATCTCGATGAAACCGTGTTGCTTCCCACTGAGCTGTTTTATTCCCTCTATCAGGAAAACGCCTCAATGGCGGGCTTCTTACCAGAGGAGCAAGTTGCCGTGCGTGA
>JAVVPJ010000210.1:0-2441 GCA_036655815.1 Oscillospiraceae bacterium | reverse complement strand
GAAATCTCAGTGTTACAATTACCTGCCGCTTTAATAGGCAAAACATCCTTACGCTGGACTATGAGGCTGTCAGTGACGCAGATACCATCGTGAACCTGACAAACCATGCCTATTGGAATATGGCGGGGCATGGGTCGGGGAGCGTGGTGGGACACCAACTGCAGCTTGCGGCAGGGGTGATGACCGAAGCGGATGCTAGGAACATTCCCACCGGGCGCTTGCTGCCCGTAGATGGAACGCCCTTCGATTTCAGAACCCTCACACCACTTTCGTTTGCGCTAGCCGCAGGAGGACTGGACCATAATTTTGTGTCGGAGGGGGCAGGGCTTCGCCCCGTTGCGCGTCTGGAATGTCATCAAACGGGAATTGCTATGGAGGTTTGTACGACGCTGCCCGGCCTACAGGTTTATTCGGCGGCAGGGCTGACACCTCGCACTGGAAAAGGCGGTGCGCACTATGCCTCTAGCGCTGCCATCTGTCTGGAAACACAGTTTTTACCCGACGCGGTACACCAGCCTCAATTCCCCTCTGTCATGCTACGGGCGGGTGAGATGTGGCATCACCGCACTGAGATACGGTTTACTGTTGAGAAGGAGTGATTGGTATGGCTGAACTTCGCTACAACCCAATCAACCGTGAATGGGTAATGGTGGCCTCTCATCGTCAAAATCGCCCCAATATGCCAGAACACTGGTGTCCATTCTGCCCCGGAAGCGGACGGGTACCTGACGAGGGCTTTGAGGTGCTTCGCTATCTCAATGATTTTCCAGCACTATCCCAGATGCCGCCCGTGCCAGACGACGTGGCAACAGACCTCTTTCGCACTCGACCTGCCTATGGAAGATGTGAGGTCCTGCTCTACAGTGATCGACATGATGCACTGCTTCGCGACCTTTCTGATGAGCATGTCCACAAATTGGCACGCCTGTGGCTGGACTGTTTTAATGAGCTGGCGGCTGATGAGCAAATCAAATATGTGTATCTTTTTGAGAATCGCGGCGAAGCAGTGGGCGTTACCATGCCCCATCCTCATGGACAGGCATATGGGTACAGCTTTGTCCCCAAAAAGCTGGAACAGGAGATTGTTTCGGCACGTGAGCACTATGCCGCGACGGGACGCTGCCTGTTCTGCAAACTACTGACTGAAGAAAAAAAGGTGGGCCAGCGCATTCTGTTTTCTAACGCGGGCTTCACCGCTTTTGTTCCGTTTTTTTCTCCCATCACCTATGGCGTGCAGGTGATGGCCAACCGCCACATGTCTACCCTTGCCGAGATGACCGAGGCCGAGATCAATTTTCTGGGCGAGATCGTGCGTGACTGTGCGGGAATGTTTGACAATCTGTTTGGCACGGCGTTTCCATATATGATGTGTATGCACAACGCCCCTGTTAACGGACAAGACTGCGCCGCTTTCTATCACTTTCATATCGAGTTCTTTCCACCCATGCGCAGCGCTGATAAGCAGCAGTTTTTTGCAGCATCAGAGATGGGAGCCGGTGCATGGTGCAATCCCAATGATCCTGAGCAAAAAGCCGACGAGCTGCGCGCAGCTTATCAAAAATTTTGTGCTTCTAAGAAAGGGTGACACACATGGCTATTTTGGTGACAGGCGGCGCCGGCTATATCGGCAGTCATTGTGTCGCACGGCTTCTGGCCGACGGTGTGGACACAGTTGTCATTGACAACCTCTCAAAGGGACATCGGAAGGCAGTTGGTGCGGCACGGCTCTATGTGGGTGATCTGCGCGAACGCAGTTTTGTCCAAAAAGTATTCGAATGCGAGACGATTGAAGCGGTGATTCATTTTGCAGCCTTTTCTTTGGTTGGGGAGAGTGTAACGACACCCGGAAAATATTTTGATAATAACATTGCAGCCAGCCTGTCCGTGCTGGACGCAATGGTGACGCATGGTGTCAAATATTTTATTTTTTCGAGCACCGCCGCCACCTACGGCGAGCCGGAAAAGACCCCTATTTTCGAAAATGACAGGCAGGTACCCACCAACCCGTATGGCGAGTCCAAACTTTGCGTTGAAAAGATTATGCGGTGGTATGGCGAGGCCTATGGCATTGGGTTCTGCGCGCTGCGCTATTTTAACGTCGCGGGTTCTCTGCCTGACGGCTCCATCGGAGAAGATCATCGTCCGGAAACACATCTCATTCCCATTGTACTGGAAGTCGCTGCCGGAAAGCGCAGCGCCATCACGGTGTTCGGAACCGATTATCCCACGCCGGATGGCACCTGCATTCGCGATTATGTACATGTCTGCGACCTCGTGGACGGACATGTGCGCGCGCTCGCATATCTTCGGCAGGGCGGAGAGAGCACAGCATTTAATCTGGGAATCGGACATGGGTTTTCGGTGTTGGAGATCATTGAGGCTGCACGGACTGCCACGGGTCGGGATATTCCGGTGAAATATGGCATGCGACGGGCGGGAGA
>JAVVPJ010000209.1:296-2443 GCA_036655815.1 Oscillospiraceae bacterium | reverse complement strand
TTTGCCAACGCCGCTCAAATTCAAACTCAAATCGATACGTCCAAAGAGGGAGATCTTTTTATTGCTGGCTCGGCAGAGGAACTTAAACCGGTTCAGGCTGTTGTAATGCAGAGCAAGGATTTTGTCAAGCAGGTGCCTGTCTTAGCAGTGCACAAGGGAAACCCTAAAAAGATCAACGGCGTGGCAGATTTAGCACGAAAGGATGTGCTTTTGCGCTGAGTAATGTCAACCCAAACAAGCCAAATCAGGAAAGGGGAACAAGATGGCGAAATGGCTACTTCGACCACTGATTTATTGCATGATGAAACGAAAATGGGTAAGGGCTATTTGGTAATGACACAGGAGTCCAGCTCTTTTAAATCCAGCACACTGTAAGTGTTGATGCGCAATTCATCCTCAGATATTTCAATGGAGGAGATGGAGGGCATCTCCTCCTGAATAGAGATCGCTGCATAAGGCGGATTTCCTACCGTCTGCTGATAATATTTGCTTCCTGATGAAGAACCTCCTGCCAGATACTGAGTCTCCCCGAACAACTTTTGGCCCCCGTCTTTTGCGGTGGATGTCTGTCCATTCATAAGATAGCTCCGGGTATAGAGATGGTCATGTCCTGACAGCACCAAATCCACGTTAAACTCAGAAAAGAGTTTTGAAAATTCCATTCGCGCTTCCACAACTTTTTCGTCAGATGCATGTGGGCCGACACTGAATATGGAGTGGTGTGTGTTGACAATGATCCAGCGCGGAACTGTTTTTGCAATAGCCTCTTGCAGAAAAGTGCGGTGCTCCCAGTAATTGTTGTCGTTGGAATTCAAGTGAATAAACAGGACCTTGTTATATGTAAAATAGGAATCTTGCACACCATTTTCATGGAGCCTTTTGAATTGAAGATCATAAAGATCAGCATCAGCTTCGTGATTGCCTTGGGTGGTCGCGATGGGGATACGTTTCAATGTCTGGGGCATGCGGAATGCATAATACTCCTCCAGTACATCCGATCTTTCAAAGCTGTTCACCTGATCCCCTCCTGACAGGATGAAAGCGGTATTAGGCCTTATGGATTCGCCCACCGACAAGGCCGTATCCCAGCCAACCAGATCACTTTTTAGGCGATTTGCTCCAAGCTGTGGATCACCGACGAACAAAAATGAGAACCGGCCGGCCAGTTCCTGCGTTTCAAAGTAAAACGTGTTGGAACATTTGGAATTAGACAGTGAGGATATGCGATAGGCATATTGGGTATTAGCCAATAGGTTATTCAAGGTTGCAGTATAGCAGTATACAGGCTCGGTAGCGCTGATTTTCTGCTCCATGGGGACGTTGTTGTACAGATTGCGTTCTAACTGACCTGTTTTACCATATTCCACTTTGTAAGCGCTTTGTTCATCAACAAGCCAATTGACCCTTACACTTCGTTCCGTATCACCCGGCTCCAAGATGACAGTACCGGCTTTTGGCATGCCTTGAGGCGTCTGCACCTCATGATAGGTCATTTTTTGAAAATCAAAAAACACATCAGAGCTAGATGGGCTGGCTTGATGCACCTCCACGGCAATAACATTTTTCCCCTTTCGCAGGACAGACGGATCATGGATGCTGATGCTTTTGATGAGGGATCGATCCACCGTTTCGATGGCTCCATATCCGATGGATGTTAATCCTTCCGTTTCTGCGATATTGCTGGTATAGATTTGTCTTCCGTTAATATAGAGAACGAGAGAATCGTCAAACTCAACGATACCATCCAAGCGCCAGGCACGATGCACCTCATCTACGTTGAATTCCGTACGAAAGTAATAGACCGGAACCGCCTTGCCTTCCAAATTGTGGTGGTTCAAAAGATTCACTGGGCTGAGTCCATTCACCCAATCGACCCGTTTCCCGTTTACCGAACCGAAGGTACCCTTCGCCTCTTTCCAACTGATATCATTGTAGCCTGACTGTGTCCATTTCATCTTATTGACATCAGGCTCAGGCACATTGCCACTGTCCATATAACGCCAACGGGTTTTACCGGATTGAATGAGAGCGATAGAGTCTGTGACCTTTAATTCATTCAGAATTGCATTGGCCGCATCCCTTTCGTAGTCATAGTTGATCCTGAGGGCAGCCATCAATACGAGAACAAGCAACACAATCGCCGCCAC
>JAVVPJ010000209.1:0-286 GCA_036655815.1 Oscillospiraceae bacterium | reverse complement strand
AGAAACAAACAAGATCCTATTTTTTTGTTTCTGTGTATCCTCCATACTCTTTCATCCCTTTCCTATTGGCATCATTGGCCAGATGATTCTCTGTTGTTCTTAACGCGAAACAATTCTCCCCACACATTTTTATTCTTCTTATATCCAATTAAGGCATTTGCACGCACCAGCATCAGGATAAAACGCAATCCCAGCAGCTCGAATGCGCAGAGCAAAATCACTTTTAAACTATCCCAGAAGGAAATGTGCATATTCTGCATGTAAAGGCGGGTAAAGAAGGACGTTA
>JAVVPJ010000208.1:1537-2444 GCA_036655815.1 Oscillospiraceae bacterium | reverse complement strand
GGACGGTCGAATGCACGGGCTGTGTCGCCAACGGGATCAGCGCGTCGATCGCCAACGAGATCTTCGACGAGATGAGTTCGTTTGCATCCTACGCTTTCAATAAATCCCATGCTGCGGCCTATGCTTTTGTTTCCTATCAAACGGCTTGGCTGAAATGCCATTATCCCAAGGAGTATATGGCGGCACTGTTAACCTCGGTGCTCGACAACACCGATAAGGTGGTGTCATACAAGGCCGAATGCGAGCGGCTGGGACTCAAGATCCTGCCGCCGGACGTCTGCGAGAGCGAAGAGGGTTTTACTGTTACCGATGGTGGGATTCGGTTTGGACTGCTAGCCATTAAGAGCATTGGAAAAGGATTCGTGCATCGTTTGCTCGAACGACGGGCGCAGGCTCCTTTTGAGAGCTTTTGGAATTTTTGCACCCGAATGTACGATGCGGATCTGCGCCGCCGCACTGCTGAGACGTTGATCAAAGCGGGCGCCTTTGACTGCTTCGGAGATACGCGCCGCGCGCTGATGGAAAGCTGCGGGGACATCATTGAGGAGGTCGAACGCACCGAAAAAGCGAACCTGGCTGGGCAGATGAATCTTTTTGACACGGCTCCGCAAGGCATAAGCGAAAGATTTTCCGTACCGCCGCAGCCTGAATATGAGTCATCACAGCTCCTAAAAATGGAGAAAGAGGTGCTGGGACTCTATGCGTCAGGCCATCCTCTGGCGGTATGGCGAGAGCGCATTGCCGCATTGCCCGTGGTACCGATTGCCGACATTCAGGCGGCAGGGCAGGAGCCGACAGGGCAACTCCACGATGACGCGCCGGTTGCTGTGGCAGCAGTAGTGAGCACTAAAAAATTAGTGGTCACAAAAAAAGGGGAGACAATGGCCTATTTGACCGTCGAGGATCT
>JAVVPJ010000208.1:0-1527 GCA_036655815.1 Oscillospiraceae bacterium | reverse complement strand
CGGTAGCCTTGAAGTGTTGGTTTTCCCGAGAACTCTTTCTCGATACAGCGCATTAACAGAGGTCGATCAGATGGTGTGTCTGACTGGACGCCTTTCTTGTCGTGAGGAGGAACAACCCAAATTGCGCCTTGAGGCGCTGGTTCCTCTGGCTGAGATGAAAGCAACAACGGTTTGCGCTATGCCTGATACGACGCCCGGCAAGAGCCCTATCCCAATCGCAAGCAAAACAAAACGTCCGGGACTTTATTTGAAAGTTTCCTCACCGCAAGATTGTTTGTGGAGAAAAGCCCAAAAATATCTTGCCGTATTTGAAGGAACAACCCCATTGTATGTTTACTTTGAACAGAGTAAAACATTGATGTTGGCACCGCAGGACAAGTGGGTCGATGTCAACGCTCCACTCCTGCGTGAGCTGGAAGCAACGCTCGGTTCGGATGGGGTTGCACTGAAACAATAAAAACGGCCCCACGGGGGCATTATGAGACAAGGGAGAGGCACAGCATGAACAATGAAGATAGAACCATTGGCATTTTGACCAGTGGTGGAGATGCCCCCGGTATGAATGCTGCGGTACGCGCTGTAGTACGCACTGCCATTCACCATGGATTCCAGATTGTGGGCATTCGGCGCGGCTATACCGGCCTGCTGGAAAACGACATGGATGACATGAACCGGCGTAGCGTTAGCGATATTCTACAGCGGGGTGGCACAGTGCTCTATTCCTCCCGTTGCCCCGAGTTTCGGGAGGAGCGCAATGTTGTTAAGGCTGTGGAGGCTTGCAAAAAAGCGGGAATTGACGCCTTGGTGACCATTGGCGGCGATGGAACCTTTCGTGGCGCAATTGAACTGTGCCGTCACGGAATGCCCTGCATTGGAATTCCGGCCACGATTGACAATGATATTGCATCGTCGGAGTATACCATCGGATTTGATACGGCAATCAATACCGTTGTGGAAATGGTTGACCGTGTACGGGATACCTCACAGTCTCACGACCGCTGTTCGGTCATTGAAGTGATGGGCCGCCATGCTGGGCATATCGCGCTGCATGCGGGAATTGCCTGCGGCGCCATGGCAATTCTGATCCCAGAACTGGAGTTTTCACTGGAGCGAGACGTTGTGGCCAAGATGGTTGCGACATTGCGCACGGGAAAGCAGAATTTTATTGTCATTGTGGCAGAAGGCGTTGGTCACGCTCCCGAGATTGCCGAACAGATCGAGCGGCTCACCGGTGTTGAAACCAATGCGGTGGTGCTTGGACATGTGCAGCGCGGTGGCACCCCTACGGCGCGGGAACGCGTCATTGCCAGTGCCATGGGACATCATGCCGTTGAACTGATTGAACAGGAGATCAGCAGTCGTGTGGTGGTTTATCGTGAAGGGAAAGTGACGGATTTTGATTTTGAAGAGGCTCTCGCGATGAACAAGGGCATCGACATGGAATTGGTGCGTGTTGCAAACGATATTTCCATTTAAGAGATCGAGTAGGAGAAGACCCGTCACACCTGCACATATACCGTTCGGTAT
>JAVVPJ010000207.1:961-2447 GCA_036655815.1 Oscillospiraceae bacterium | reverse complement strand
TCTGTATGTTCCTTGTGATTTAAAAACCTTTGCACTGCACGTGGCAGGAGGAGAAGCGGCTTTTGTGGAGTTGATGAACGAAAAAGCCAAAGAGTTGGGCATGACAGCGACCCACTATGTTAACGCAAGTGGCCTCGATTCCCCCGCGCTCGTCACAACAGTGGAAGATCAGGCTCGGCTATTGTGCTATGGTCTGAACAACAAAACCTTTCGCACGCTGATCACCACATTTTCGTATCGTTCGATGCCCACTCTCCTTCACCCTGACGGACTTTTGATGAACAGCACGCTACGTCTTCACATGGATACTCCCGACTTCGCGGGCGGCATGCTGTTGGGTGGGAAAACCGGCTACACACCGGGAGCCGGACAGTGCCTTGCAAGCCTCGCCGAGGTGGATGGTGTGGAGTATGTTCTGGTGACGGCTCACGCATTAGGGGACAACAAAACCCAGTCCCTGCATGTACGCGATGCGTTTTCCGTCTATCAATATCTGCACCGCCTTCAATCGTCTGGCAATTCCACAGTTGACAACATTTCCAATACAGGAGAGCGAAATGTCAGTGAATGATGTGTGCTGCTCCATATTCTCGGTCTGGATCGGAAGCATAAGATTGGAGATGGGCTGTCGGAATCTGCCCAATAGTGCATCTGTTGGTGATCACAATTTTCATAAGATACAAAGATGCTCACACTCGCTTGATCCCATGAGATTTCTGCGTAGTGTGAGCGTCTTTGATATAAAAGAGCATTTGAATCGTGAACCACGCGATAAGTGCTGTGATTCTTGGGAGGTTGATGCATCGCGGCATTTCCGTGCATGCTTGGCCTGATCATCTTCATTTCTTCTATGGGGGCGATGCCAACGTATCCGTATCTTTCCACTCGTCAACGCGAATGTTATGAACGCCGAAGAGCCGCATCCCACAAGGCATTGTCAACGCCTCTGCTCATCATTTCATCATCTATGACAGCAGCATCCTGATGAGTGGCATCTCTCAGTTCCAATGAACCTGTATGCTGCAATTTCCCGTCTAAAAATAGATGGCATATTCTCAAGGAATATCCAGTGGTGCAGTGTGCGACGTGATGTATATGGGTTCTAACTGATCCCACGCTCTCGCGCAACCAGAGGATCAAAGCCTGCAATGGCCAATCGCAGTGTCTTTCTGACCTTCTACTTTTTCCGGCCATTAAGAATGCGGATAATATCACCAAAGGTATCTCCAAAATTGTCCTCTTCTTCGTTTTCAAGAGGCATTTTGGGTTGAGGCTTGTCCGACAGAGGAAGTCTGGACTCATCCTGTGTGGCCACCGCATTCCTGGACGGTTGCGCTGATGAAGCAGTTTCACGCCGATCCAGCACAGGCGTCGCTGCCGCATTGGTTGCGGAGGACTTAGGCTGATACTGTGTGATGTCCTTAATATAATCGTGCGCATCCCCCTCGTCAAAGCCGGTGGCAATGACCGTGATGACCATTTCATC
>JAVVPJ010000207.1:0-951 GCA_036655815.1 Oscillospiraceae bacterium | reverse complement strand
AGCGCCACCTCATCGAGGCTAATGTCTGGTGATGTGGTAAAGTTGACAATGACACCCTTGGCGCCATTGATGGAGGTTTCCAGCAGCGGAGAGCTGATCGCATTTTCGGCAGCAAGACGAGCCTTATCCTTGCCCGAAGCGCGTCCAACGCCCATGTGCGCATTTCCGGCATCCTTCATGATGGTCTTGACATCCTCAAAGTCGAGGTTGACCACTCCGATGACACTGATCAGCTCCGAAATGCTCTGAACCCCTTGTTTGAGCACCTCGTCTGCTGCAAGAAACGCATTTTGCAGCGTGATGCGTTCTCCTGGAAGCTGCCGCAAACGTTCATTGGGGATGACAAGCAGCGCATCGACATGCTCACGCAGTGATGTAATGCCCATATTGGCGTTGTCCATACGCCTGCGTCCTTCGAACATAAAGGGTTTGGTAACGACGCCAATGGTAAGAATGCCCATATCATGTGCAATCTCCGCCACTACAGGCGCCGCTCCGGTTCCCGTGCCTCCGCCCATGCCCGCAGTCACGAATACCATATCCGTCCCTTTCAGCAGTGCGGTAATCTCATCACGGCTCTCCTCAGCAGAGCGTTGGCCAACATCAGCCTTCCCGCCTGCGCCCTGCCCCTTGGTCAACCGTGCGCCGATGTTGAGTTTATAGGTAGCATGTGAAATATTCAGTGCGCCGTAGTCGGTATTGAGCGAAATGAATTCCACACCCTTCATTCCAGAAAGCACCATGCGGTTGACTGCGTTGCCTCCTCCGCCGCCCACTCCAATTACCTTAATGACGGTATCTCGTTCACAATCGGAATCCATCGAAAAATTCATCGGCATTTTGACTGTCCCCTCCATACTTTATCTATAAAAGGCCAAGCATCCGTACCATATTGTCCGCAGATATACTACTCATGATAGCACGCCTTTGCTCGATTCGCAAGCCGATTTT
>JAVVPJ010000206.1:0-2451 GCA_036655815.1 Oscillospiraceae bacterium | reverse complement strand
TGGGAAAAAGGGAGTCGTGCGTGACAAAGATGTCCATCGAGAGGTGATCCTTCGCGTGATGGAAGAGGCGCGTCGCAACGCTTTTGCTGTAAAGGGATTAGACTTTTCACCATTAAAAGGCCCTGAGGGTAACATTGAATATTTGCTGTATCTTTGCAAGGGGCTCGAAGATCTGCCTCAACTGGGGCCACAGGAGACAAATGATGTTGTCGAGCGCGCTCATTTGCTGCTGGATGCAAAGGAGATCCCATGAAACTGTTCGTCAGTCCCAATTTAAAGCTTCCCAATGCTGCTGACTGCACACGCCGCGTAATGGGACGTTTGCTCGATTGTGGCATGACGCCAATGATGGAACAGGAAGCAGCTGCCCTCCTTGGCATCCATGGCGCTGTCATAGGTTCGGTTAAAAAGCTGCTGCCTGCGTGCGATATGGTCATTGCCATTGGTGGAGATGGAACAATTTTTCACAGTGCCGGTGACGCATTGCAGTATGACAAGCCGATTCTTGGCATTAATTCGGGAAGATTGGGCTTTTTATCACAGATTGAGGCCGGAGATCTGCTACCTCTTGAACGTCTGTCCACCGGAAACTATACTGTTCGCAATCGCATGGTGTTGCGCGCACAGGTACACAACGACAAGGGAATACAGCTTTACTATGCCATCAACGATGTGGTGCTTGCACGCGCTCATTTTGGACGCATCATCGACCTCGAGGTATGTTGCAATGAGGAACCGGTTGGTTTTTATCAGGCCGATGGGCTGATTTTTGCGACGCCTACCGGTTCTACAGCCTATTCTCTTTCGGCTGGTGGACCTATTGTGGATCCTGATCTTAACGCAATTATTATGACGCCAACCTGTCCGCACTCGCTCTACAACCGCTCCATTCTATTTGCGCCGGACAAGAGACTGAGCATCCGGCCAACTCTCCTCGATGAGGATGACCATCTCTTTGTTTCGGTGGACGGGCGCACGCTCGACTGTGCCGGTCGCGTGACCTCGGTCATCATCGATCAATCGGATTATGTTTCGCGCTTTGTCTGCTTTGATGACCGAAATTTCTGCCAGACATTGAATCAAAAACTCAAGCTCAGGGGGTAAACAAACTATGAAATCCAGCCGCCACGAGAAAATTTTGGAGCTAATTGGTGAGGAGGCCATTGACACACAGGAGGGATTGCTTGGACGACTGCGGGAATGTGGCTATGATGTGACGCAGGCCACAGTCTCGCGTGATATCCGTGAGCTGGGCATCCATAAGGTTCGCACCGAGAATGGGAAATATCGTTATGTCTCAATGCGAGTCAAACAGGGTGTCAATATGTCAGGAAAATTTGCAATGATCTTTGCCGAATCGGTCAAATCGATTGACTACGCCCAGAACATCGTGGTGGTCAAGTGCTATACAGGAATGGCCAACGCCGCCTGCGCAACCTTTGACGTCGCCAACCTTGATGACGTGTTAGGCACGCTGTCGGGCGATGATACTTTTATGGTGGTCACGCGTGATGTTGAAAGCGCTCAACAAATTACTGAGCGTCTCAAGAAGCTACTTAGTAGGTAGGTGGTGAAGAAATGTTATCCGAGCTGACGATCCATAATGTTGCGGTGATTGCTGAGGCCGATATATGCTTTCAAAGAGGCCTCAACGTTTTTACCGGAGAAACTGGCGCGGGCAAGTCCATCCTCATCGGTGCCATCGGTGCAGTGTTGGGTGGGCGTACCAGCAAGGATTTAATACGCACCGGTGCAGGATCGGCATCGGTGACAGCATTGTTTACCAATATAGCGGCTCATACCGAAAAAGCACTGTCTTCACTGGGGTTTGAGATTATAGAGGGGGAAGTGCTACTCTCTCGAGAACTCACCCCGGATGGAACAGCCTGTCGCATCAATGGGCATCCTGTTACAGTCGCAATGTTGCGCACTGCGGGAAGCTTTTTGATCAATACACATGGCCAGCAGGATAATCAGATGTTGGCGTCAACCGACAGCCACCGAGGTTTTCTCGATGCATTCGGCGCACTGGAGCAAATCATCAGCAAATATCGTCTGCGCTATGATGCACTTTGCACTCTGGAAAATCGCCTTGCCACCATTGAAACGGATGAGAATGCCAAGGCGCAGCAAATGGATCTTCTTCATTATCAGATAGATGAAATTGAAGCGGCAGATCTTACCGACGGGGAAGAAGAGGAAATGGCTTCTCGACGGCGCATCATCCGCAATGCGGCCGCCCTGACCACATTGCTTTCCCGCAGCCGTGAAATTATTACAGGCAGTGAAGAAGTGCCGGGTGTGCTCTCACTGCTTGACCGGGCTACGGCCGACTTGACGCAAGCGGGGCGTGTGCTGCGGGAATTGCAAACGGCAGCAGAGCGAGTGGAAGGGTTTCGATGTGAATTGGATGATCTGGCCTCTCAACTGCGTGACAGCTTAGATCAATTA
>JAVVPJ010000205.1:0-2526 GCA_036655815.1 Oscillospiraceae bacterium | reverse complement strand
CGCTACGCCAAATCCAAGGGCTGTTCGATGACCGGCCCTGAGGATCTTGACATTGAACGTCTCAACATATTAAGGAAGGAGTGAGCCACGTGGAGTTGTGGTTCACCGAACGACACAGCAGCGGCGTTGATTTTTCCATCAAGGTGGATCGTCAATTGTACACTGGACAGAGCGAGTTTCAGCGCATCGATGTGTTTGAATGCCCCGAGTTTGGGCGTTTTCTGACCCTCGACGGACTGATGATGCTCACCGAAAAGGACGAGTTCATCTATCACGAGATGATTGTACATGTGCCCATGGCGGTGCATCCGCACGTCAGACAGGTGCTGCTCATTGGTGCGGGGGACGGCGGCGCAGTGCGGGAGTTGACCCGGTACGGTACCATTGAACGCATCGATATGGTGGAGATTGACCGGATGGTTGTGGAGGTTTCCAAGCAGTTTCTTCCTCAGACCTCCTGCTGTCTGGACGATCCCCGTGTCCATATTTTCTATGAGGACGGACTGAAATTTGTACGGAGGAAGGCCGACTCCTACGACCTGATCATTGTCGATTCCACCGACCCCTTCGGGCCGGGAGAAGGGCTGTTCACCAAGGAATTCTACGGCAACTGTTTCAAGGCGCTGCGTGAGGATGGTATTCTTGTCAATCAAAACGAAAGCCCCTTCTATGCCGAGGATCGTCTCTCGATGCAGCGGGCGCACAAACGCCTCGTCGAAACATTTCCCATCAGCCGCGTCTATCAGGCCCACATTCCCACCTATCCCAGCGGCCACTGGCTGTTCGGATTCGCCTCCAAACGCTATCACCCAGTGCGAGATTTTGACGCCGCCGCCTGGAGCCGTCTGGGATTACCCACCCGCTATTATAATCCCGGACTTCACGTCGGGGCTTTTGCCCTGCCAACCTATGTGCAGGAGGCACTAGAATATGTTGAAGAGTAATATTGAAACATTTCTCGGTTGTGACGCCTCCTATCAAGAGGCATCTGTGGTGCTTTATGGTGCTCCCTTTGACAGTACCACCAGTTACCGCCCCGGTGCACGCTTCGGACCCCGTTTCATCCGCAGCGAAAGCTACGGGTTGGAAACCTACAGCCCCTATCAGAATCTTGACCTGGCCGATCGCGCCATCTTTGACAGCGGAGATCTTGCACTGTGCTTTGGCGACGTCCGGGCGGCGCTCTGCGCCATTGAAGAACGTGCGGACATCATTCTGGCAGACGGCAAGTTTCCCTTTCTGCTGGGCGGCGAACATCTGGTCACACTGGGCGCCGTACGGGCAGCACTTAAAAAATATCCCACGCTTGCCATTCTCCATTTTGACGCCCATGCCGACCTGCGGGACGACTACCTTGGCGCACAGTTTTCCCACGCCTGCGTGCTGCGTCGCTGCCATGATCTTGTGGGGGATGGGCGCATCTTTCAGTTCGGCATTCGCAGCGGGGAACAATCCGAATTCGCGTTTGCCGCGCAGCACACGCACTTGACGCGATTTGATTTCTCCGGTCTGGCTGGGACCATGTCCCTGCTGGGCGAAACGCCGATTTATTTCACGCTGGATCTCGACGTTCTCGATCCTGCCTGTTTTTCCGGCACTGGAACGCCCGAGGCGGGCGGCGTCTTCTTTCCCTGTCTGCTCGACGCCATTCGCACAGTCTGTCAAGGCAACGTCGTGGGTTGCGACGTCAACGAGCTGGCTCCCATGCTCGACGCAAGCGGTGCTTCCACCGCTGTCGCTTGCAAAACCGTTCGTGAGCTGTTGCTCGCATTGCGTCCGACCAATGCTCTAAACTGAAAAGCGAGGGTGATCATTATGAAAAAAGCGCTTATCATCGGCTGCGGCGGCGTCGCCTCAGTCGCCATTCACAAATGTTGTCAAAACAGCACCGTCTTTGAAGAACTCTGCATTGCAAGCCGCACAAAAGCCAAGTGCGACGCTCTCAAGGCCAAGCTGGAGGGAACCACCAAAACCAGAATCACCACCGCCGAGGTGGACGCCAACAATGTTGATGCACTCATCGCGCTCATCCGCGAGGTGCAGCCCGGTGTAGTGCTGAATCTTGCGCTTCCCTATCAGGATCTGACCATCATGGACGCCTGCCTTGCCTGCGGTGTTCACTATGTCGATACCGCCAACTATGAGCCGGAGGATACCGCCAAATTTGAATACTGCTGGCAGTGGGCCTATCGCGAGAGATTTGCAAAGGCCGGTCTGACCGCCCTGCTTGGCAGCGGCTTTGATCCCGGTGTCACCGGCGTCTTTGCAGCCTATGCCCTCAAGCATCATTTTGATGAAATCAATACGCTCGACATTCTCGACTGCAATGGCGGCGACCATGGCTATCCCTTTGCGACCAATTTTAACCCTGAGATCAACATCCGCGAAGTGAGCGCCAAGGGCAGCTATTGGGAAAATGGTCACTGGGTTGAAACCGCACCGATGGAAATTAAGCGTGTCTATGATTTTGAGGGTGTCGGCATCAAGGACATGTATCTGCTGCATCACGAAGAAATTGAAAGTCTG
>JAVVPJ010000204.1:0-2537 GCA_036655815.1 Oscillospiraceae bacterium | reverse complement strand
CCCGATGCACAACTTTTTCTGCCAACTGGACGCTGCTACCATCTCCACACCGGTATGCTTCCACCGCCTTGATTTTTTCTTCCGGTGATATTTTCGTTTTGTACATAACAATGCCCCCATAAAGTAGTCTCGAAATCTTTTTGTTCTTTCGAGTGTCTACCTTATGGGGAGCATATCAGTTCAATGTCCCTCGGCTGTTCGTGTTTTATGCTCTATTTGCAGTTGCACCTTGCAGATCCCCGAGCGCACGTTCCCGCCCTCAAAGCGGAAACCGCCGGAAGTGTCCGAACGGGGTTTCCACTTCTGTGGGGCTAGAAACGTATTCGGAGTGGATCTGTTTTGCTTACCGTGCGTTTCTCCGATGCCTTTTCCGAAACCATACACTGCCGATGGCACTTGCTGCAAGATACTTCTTTTTTCGATAGAAATAACGAAGCAACTGAAGGCCCAAGGTGGAAAGACCCGCCCGATGATCTGTTTGGAGATTTCATCCAGCTGTTTCATCGCTCCCTGATGTTTCCCTCACACAAGGGCGCATTGAATAAACTGGCTGCAAAAGCGATTGGTAAGCCATTGATGATCCTCCAACCGTTTGTGCTTTTCTCCCAAAAACTTTTGAAGCTTTTCTTGTCGGTTTTCATATACTCCGCTCGCATTTATTCGGCTTGCGCGGCCTTCTCAAAATCTGCGACGACCTCAGCAGAAGGGGGTGCGGTACAGAGTGAAACCACCACGATGACAATGCAGGAAAGAACAAAAGCGGGAAACAGCTCATAGATCGCAAAAACCCCACCCATGGGTTTGAGAAGCAGCTTCCAGACAAATACTGAAATTGCGCCAGTCAGCATACCGGCGATGGCGCCGGCGTGGCTGGTGCGTTTCCAGAATAGGGAGAAGAGCATCAGAGGGCCAAAGGTAGCACCAAATCCAGCCCACGCAAAGGATACGATCGTGAAAATGACGCTTGTGTCATCCCATGCAATACACACACCAATGATGGAGATCAACACCAGCATAAGGCGAGAGACGTGCATGACCTGACGGTCGGTGGCGTCTTTCTTCAGCGCACCCTCGTAGATATTCTTGGCAAAGGCAGAGGCTGCAATGAGCAAGTACGAGTCGGAGGAACTGATTGTAGCAGCCAAAATACCAGACATGACGATGCCAGCCACAACAGGGGAGAGCAGCGCTTGCGACAATGTAATAAAAATGCTTTCTGCGCCGCCGGCTGTCATCAGATTTGGATGGACAGGGAAGACTGCGCGTCCGATGACACCAATCGCGACGGCGGCAAAGAGCGAGATGACGCACCAAGTGGTGGCGATACGGCGTGATTTGGCCAACTCATTCACCTGACGGATGGCCATAAAACGCAGAAGTACCTGCGGCATGCCAAAGTAGCCCAAGCCCCAGGAAAGGGTGGAAATGATGGTAAGCAGTCCATACGGTCCGGCAGAACCAAAGAGAGGCGTGTTGCCTGCAACTGTCTGGATGCCGTTGGCATCCAGCTGCGGACTGGCGATGGATGTCAGCGAAAGATAGCCGGGGATGGCCTTGGCGTTCTCTAGCACGGCGTTGATTCCTCCGGCTGCGCTGGTTCCCGCAATTACAATGGTGATGAGAGCGACGATCATGACGATGCCCTGCATAAAGTCTGAGGTGCTTTCTGCCAGAAAGCCACCCAGTATCGTATAGAACACAACAAACACAGCGCCAGAAATCATCATCGAGTGATAGGAGAAGCCAAAGAGCGTACCAAACAGCTTGCCACAGGTTACGAAGCAACTTGCAGCATAAACGGTGTAAAATACCAGAATAAAGATTGCAGCCAGCATGAGCAGCGTTTTGCGCTTTTCATGAAACCGATTGCTGAAAAATTCTGGAACGGTGATGGAATCACCAGAAACCACCGAGAACCGGCGCAGGCGTTTGGCAACGATCCGCCAGTTAACATAGGTGCCGATGGCAAGGCCAACCGCTGTCCAGGTGGCGTCCGCAAGGCCGCACCAGTAGGCGACGCCGGGAAGCCCCATCAGCAGCCAACCGCTCATATCGGAAGCTTCGGCACTCATGGCTGCGATCCAAGGACCGAGCGAGCGTCCACCCAGAAAGTAATTTTTACTGTTCTGCTGTGCTCGTTTGGCGTAGAAAAGCCCAATGGCAATGACCACCAGCATGTAACCCGCCATTGCCAAAAATGTTTTGAGCATGTCTCCAGTCACATGATCTCCCCCTTAAAAATATGTCTCATTCCGAGGAATAGACCCAAGAATGAGGTTGGAATGTTATTTATTCATAATAAATTAATTTTCAGGAAAAGTAAAGGGAAAAATCACCTATTCACCTAGGATATGATGATCCAACATGATTTAGAACAGATTCAAACTAGGGCACCATCGTTTCAATGAAGCGATGATGCCCTAATATATCCTGATTCTTTGTTCTTATTTCCAGATTCTCGATCTTAGCAATGTAAAGCTCTGTGTTACGTTCTCACATCACACAACTCACGGGCTGCACGGACGGGATGCACGACC
>JAVVPJ010000203.1:0-2587 GCA_036655815.1 Oscillospiraceae bacterium | reverse complement strand
AAGGAGAGGCTGTTATGCGTCAGGCACTCTATCGTACTTATCGTCCTCGTGACTTTGACGAAGTTGTGGGGCAGGAACATGTGACGACGGTGCTCAAAAATGAACTGGCTGCAGGAACACCCTCTCACGCTTATCTCTTTGTTGGTTCACGTGGAACCGGAAAAACCAGCTGTGCCAAACTGGTTGCCAAAGCGGTCAACTGTCTTGATTTGCATGCAGGCAATCCGTGTGGCGTTTGCGATCGTTGCCGTGGTGTGGACGATGGTTCGCTGTTGGATGTGGTGGAGATTGATGCCGCCTCCAATAACGGTGTTGAAAACATTCGCGATTTGCGCGACGAGGCGATCTTTACCCCTTCTGTCGCAAAATATCGCGTTTATATCATCGACGAGGTTCACATGCTTTCGACCAGCGCCTTCAATGCGTTGCTTAAAATTCTTGAGGAACCGCCTGCACATGTAATTTTTGTCTTGGCAACTACTGAAGTTCATAAGGTGTTGCCAACCATCATATCGCGTTGTCAGCGTTTCGATTTTTCGCGTATTGAGAGTGTTATCATTGCTGATCGTTTGCTTGAGGTGGCCCATCGCGAGGGCTTTTTGCTTGATGGCGGCGCTGCCGCCCTGATTGCCCGCCTTTCTGACGGCGGCATGCGCGATGCACTTTCACTGCTGGATGTTTGCGCTGCGCGGGGCGGCCAGTCTGTCACCGAGCAAACCGTTGCCGATGCGGCGGGACTGGCTGGGTCGGTGCACCTTATGGAGTTGACAGACATCATTCTGAATGGGGATGCATCGGCAGTTTTGATAAAATTAGCCGAGCTGATGGCCAAAAGTTTGGAACCTCAGCGGTTGTGTGAACAACTCATCGGTCATTGGCGAGATCTTATGCTGGTCAAAACAGTCAAGGAGCCACTGAACCTTTTGGGTTGCTTGCCCGAAGAACTGGAGCCATTGCGCAAGCAGGCTGCGCGCACAACATTATCTGAGTTGTTGCATGGCCTGACAGTGTTACAGGACGCCACGTCACGTATGGGCCGCAGCGCCAATAAGCGAGCGGAAGCCGAGCTGGCGCTGGTATCTCTGAGCGAACCGTCAGCAAAAACAGGAATGGATGCCCTGATGGCTCGCATTGAGAGACTGGAGGCAGTAGTGCGTCGCAGTCTTGTGAATGTCTCCAATGCTTCGACGGTTTCTGCGGTTCCTATGGAACCTGTATCTACTGTGCCATCAGCTCCTACTGTGACGCCAGTTGGGACAACTGTCACACCTCAGCCAAGTTTATCCGTTTCAGCAGAAAAATCTCAGATGCTGGAGGATGCGCAAATTCAAAAAACGGCTGTTGACAATGCCCCGATGGTGCAACAGCAGGAAACCGTTGCATCAATCCCCTTTCCGCAATGGCAACAGGTACTCGAACAGCTTTCCGTCTCCAACGCCTCGGTCGCAGGGCTGCTGATCGGATCCAACGCCTTTTGCGACGGTAAACGAGTGCTTATTGATGTGAAAAATCCATTGCTCCTCGATATGCTCAAAAACAACGAGTATACACGAGCCAGCATCAAACAGGCAATTGCAATGGTGACAGGAAGACAATATGCCATTGGCCCATACCACATGCCAAAAAGTGAGAAGACGGTTGATCCTCTGGATGAATTGATCGAACGGCTTCCCTTATCGCATGATATTATAATCGAATAAAAGGAGCACTGGAATATGAAAGCAAGACTACCCGCAGGTTATGGTGGTGGCCCCCAGAATCAAAAGGATCTGGTGCGCCAGGCACAGAAAATGCAGGAACAAATGGCTCAAAAACAAGCAGAGCTGGAGGAGCAGGAATATACCGCAACCTCTGGCGGTGGAATGGTGACAGCTATTGTGAACGGTGGAAAACAGCTGCATGCACTGACCATTAACCCCGAAATTGTTGACCCTGAAGATGTGGAAATGCTGCAGGACATTATTATGGCAGCTGTCAACGAAGGCTTCCGTATGGCTGATGACGCGACTTCTCAGGAAATGGGGAAATTGGCTGGAGGCTTGAACCTTTCTGGCATCTCAGGATTGTTTTAGGCCATGAGTTACAATGTGCTACCGCTCAACCGTCTGGTGGAGCAGTTTGAACGCTTACCCGGAATTGGACGTAAGACGGCTCAACGCTTGGCCTATTATCTTTTGTCGCAGCCACCCGAGCGTATCCGCGAGTTTTCCAATGTGCTTTTAGAGGCAGGAGGAAGCATCAAGCGGTGCACTGTATGTCAAAATCTTACGGATGATACGTTGTGCCCGGTTTGCACCGGTGCGGATCGTGATCGCAGCATCATCTGCGTAGTAGCTGATGCACGGGATGTCATCGCTTTTGAGCGTATGCGGGAATATCGTGGACTCTATCATGTCTTGCATGGCCTCATTTCACCCATGGACGGGATTGGTCCTGAACAGCTGACCGTTAAGGAACTTCTGACTCGTTTGGATGGTGCTGTCAAGGAAGTTGTCATGGCCACCAATCCCACTGTAGAGGGGGAAGCAACTGCCATGTATCTTTCACGACTCATCAAACCCATGGGCGTTAAGGTGTCACGATTGGC
>JAVVPJ010000202.1:0-2602 GCA_036655815.1 Oscillospiraceae bacterium | reverse complement strand
GATATTGTATTTCATCCCTGCAAATATATCATATTTCCATCACAAAGTCAACATAAAAGCAAATTTCCTGCATAGCAGCGTGCTGTTCGTGCAGGAAATTGCAATTGAGCGTCAGTGGGTAATAACGATGAGGGTCGTTCCCATAAAAAGGCTGCTGTTCCGCATTGTTTCAACGAGGAGCACGCAGCGTTTTTTGCATGCGAACATCTTCCCCCACGAACGGAACTGTCTGATAGCCCCCAAATAGCCGAGAGGAAACGCGTTCACCGTAGCGTGCTGTCAGTTCGCTGGGAAGCAAGTTTGTGCTGATGACAGTGGGGTGAGAAGTAAGCTGGCGCGAATTGATGAGGTCATAGAGGAGTGAGACGGCAAACGGGCCCAAGAATTCGCTGCCCAGGTCATCCAGAATGAGTAAATCGCAGGTCTGCGCTGGGGCAAGATATTCCTGATAATCATTACCATTGCGGCCGAAGCGAGCAGACTCAAGCCGCCCGAGCAAAGAGTGAAAGGGCGCATAAAGGGCATCAAATCCGTTTTCGATCACCGTGCGTCCAATGGCAAGCGACAGGTGGGTCTTGCCAAGTCCCGGTCCCCCCCGTAACAGCAGGCTGGGAGCAACGAGAGAAAAGTCCCGTGCATAGGTTTGGCAAGTTTCCAGGGTCTTAGCCATCACCTGAGCTGGGGATGTGCCAGACGGCAAGAGCGTGTTGGCGTAATAGCGCAGATCGAACTGGTCAAACGTACAGATTCCGATCGGAGCCGACGCACCCAAACGCTCATACATCAGCTGCTTTTGAATACGGCGTAGGCAGTCGCAGGTCATGCCTGCGCACATTCCCGTATCCCCGCAGAGCAAGCAGGATGGATGGGGCTCGAGTGCGTCCGGCGCAAAGCCGGCCATCGTGAGCACATCACCGAGTCGCTGCTGCGCACATAGATTGAAGTGCCGGATCTCCTCTATCTGCCCTGCAACATCGCCGCCCGCGAGTAGCGCACGTGCCAATCGAAGAGAGGTCGTTGAAACCTCTCTTGCAATTTGAAAGGCTTCAGGAGACTTTTCAAGCACGCGCGCGCGCAGCGCCGCATCGGCCGCCATACTGGATTCGCGACGTGTCTCCAGTTTTCGACGCGCAGCAGCCAGGATTTCCTTTGGATAACCCATAGCGTCCCCCCGTTATACCAATGTATCAAGCTGGGCGTAGTCAAAGCTCGACGCACCGTTTTTGCCCTTGGATGGCTTCTGCTCCGCTTTTGCTTCTTCCAGAGAGCGGATGCCCTGCCCATGCCAGCTAGACAGTATCTTGTCGATGTAACGGAACGCCAGTTTCCCTGTGCGTTCGACGGTTAGCTCATAGGCAAGATTAATGATATCGAGTTCAAAATGATAGTCATCAAACCAACGGGAGATCATGGTTCGCTCAGTGGGCACTAAATTACGTTCAATGCCAAAGGCAGTGCGCACGCGTCCCTCGTTGGAACGCCGACGCAGAAGTCGATCCACCTGCTGATCCACCGTAGCGTCCTCGACGCCCTCGTTGAGCCACGAGACAGCCACCGACTCGGCGTAACCCATGCTGCGCCGTCCCTGTGAGACACAGTAATGCAGTACAGTGATAATAAAATGGGCAGACAGACCATAAAATGAGAAGAGGCCCACAAGAGAGTCCATATCAGCAGAGGTGAATGGTTTTCCCATGACCGCCTGAGCCTCAGATAGCAACGATGACAGCACATGATCGCCCTCAATGACCGACAGGGCTTCTTCGCGTGGGTAGCGAGGACGGGCAGCAGGTGCAAGCGCGGCGGCAGCCCGCAACTGTGGCACAGGCTGCGTCGGTTGCTGTTTGGGCTGTGGTTGCATGGGTGCAGAGACGCGGCAGTCTGGCACGACCACCAGGGGACGGGCGGCCATGGGAGAGGCCTCACCGTCATCTGCCCGGAGCACTCCGGTCTCGAGCCAGTAAGCCAGCGCATCAGACACATCGGCGCGATTGGCGCCCAGACGTGCGGCCAATGCTGTCTCATCAAAGCATTCCTCAGGGCTGCGCAGCAGCAACAGAAGCGCCTTGAAGGCCAGCCCGCTGGCAAGTTTAATATGGTTATCCACCAATGCAGACGCAACCGAAAAGCCCGGCCCCCACGCGCTGGCGCTCAAATGATACTGCACACGCATAATCCCCTTTCCAATGAGCTGTCTGAGTGATTTTATTAATGCAAAGAGTATTTTATTATTATAGCACATTGGGGCAAAGGCTTCCATTCTTTTTTATTTGCCGTCAGCGAGAATCCTTGCCATTCCCCTCGAAAAAAGGTATAATAGCCACATATAGTTCTCAATTGTGGGAGAAGCTTGCATACCCGCTGGTCGGACGGTTCCATGCCAGTTGAGGAGGTCGTGGCCGTTGCGGCGTGCGCGGGGTTGGCCGGGTTGGCCATTACCGATCATGACAGCATGGCGATGATACCGACCGCGCAACAGGTAGCCCAACGGTGTGGCATTGAACTGATACCGGGGGTGGAGTTGTCCACCATCGACCATGAGACAGGACGCAAGGTTCATATTTTAGTTTATTTTCCGCAGGATGACAAACCACTGATTCCC
>JAVVPJ010000201.1:0-2624 GCA_036655815.1 Oscillospiraceae bacterium | reverse complement strand
TTCGGGCATGGTACAGAATGCGATGACTTCTTCGGGGTGTGAGCGGATTTTGTTTGCTGGGGGCGTTATGTCAAATTCCATCATTCGTCCGGCCATTGAAACACGCTTTGGAGGAATTTTCGCGCCCTCTGCTTTTTCATGTGACAATGCCGCAGGCATTGCGGTGCTGTCCGCTGCGGCAGAGGGAGAGAATGTCTTTACCAGATCAAGCGAGGAGGGCTTTCAATGCCGTTGAGCATATTGCGGGTTTCACAGTTAAATCGGTTTGTGAAGTCACTGCTCGACTCCGACGGAAGACTTGCTGAGGTCTATGTTCGTGGAGAAATTGCAAACTTGTCGGTCAATGCCCGCTCGGGCCACCTCTATTTTACACTGCGTGATGCCGAAAGCACACTGCGTGCTGTGCTATTTTCCTCCAACGCGGCTCATTTGCGCTTTATGCCAGAAAACGGGATGTCGGTTATTGCACGGGGCGCTGCCACGCTCTATGAGCGCGATGGCGCCTTTCAGCTTGTCACATCGGTGTTGAGGCCGGTTGGCTTTGGCACATTGGGATTGGCCTATGAGCAGCTCAAGCGGCGGCTCGAAACTGAGGGACTGTTCGACACAACAAAAAAACGACCGTTACCACGTTTCCCCTTGGTGATTGGTGTGGTGACATCTCCCTCCGGCGCGGCGTTACATGACATTCAAAGTACCATCGAGCGACGTGACCCAATGGTGCATCTTTTGATTGCACCAGCTCAGGTGCAGGGGAAGGACGCTTCCCGTTCGATTGCTGCGGCCATTAGGGCGTTGTGTGTCGATGGCCGCAGCAATCTTATTATTGTGACGAGAGGAGGAGGCTCGCTTGAGGATCTGTGGGCCTTTAACGAGGAACCGACTGTCCGAGCCGTAGCGGCCTCAAGCATACCGGTGATTTCTGCCATAGGACATGAGACAGATATCACGTTGTGCGATTTTGCCGCCGATCTGCGTGCCGCTACGCCCACGGCGGCTGCAGAACTGGCTGTGCCAGATTATGAACAGCTACGATGTGAGATTTTTTGCCGAAAAGATAGGATTCTTCGTGCGCAGAATGCACTGATCGCAGCGCGGCAAACACAGCTCGCTGTGTTGCAGCATACCCCTGCACTTGAAAATCCATACTTTTTTATTGATAAAAATCGACAAAGGATGTATAATTTAAAGATACAGCTGTATAACATTTCTCAGCACATACAATCACAGCTGAAAAATCGACTGGCGGCGCAGGCGGCGCTGCTTGATTTGCTTAACCCATTGCGGGTGTTGGCACGAGGCTATTCTATCACTGCATGTGCAGGCCATGCACTGACCTCAGCTAACAGCCTTTCTCCCGGAGCAGTGCTCACAACAAAGCTGGCAGACGGAGTGGTTCGTTCGACCGTCATTGAAATCGAAAAGGAGCAAGGACACCTATGACATTTGAACAGGCTTTGGAACGCCTTGACGCCATTGTTTCTCGTCTTTCGGATGGCAATACCCCGTTGGAAGAGTCTCTGACGCTCTTTGGGGAGGGTTCTAAATTGATTGGCCAGTGTGAGGCAGAGCTGAAAAATGCCCATCTCACGATAGAACAATTGATGCCAAAGGATGGAAATGAAGATGGAGTACAGTGAACGCACCGCCCTTTACCAGCAGGAGATTGAAAAGGCGTTGAATTCCAGCATCTTGCTGGATCATACATTGCAGCAGATCAATGTCTGCGAAGCCATGCGCTATGGTCTGCTGGGTGGAGGCAAGCGCATCCGTGGCATTTTTGCATTGGAATTCTGCCGTATGTTCTCAGGAGATTTCGCGCCCGCGATGCCAGCTGCCTGTGCACTGGAGATGGTCCACGCCTACTCGCTAATTCATGACGATTTGCCCTGTATGGATGATGACGATATGCGCCGCGGTAAACCCGCTTGCCACAAGCAATTCGGAGAGGCATTGTCCGTGCTGGCGGGTGACGGGTTGCTGACGCTGGCATTTGAAACGCTGTCATCCTTTGCGAGCGTATCCCTGCTGGGGGCAGAGCGCACCGTGCGTCTGGTGAATGCGCTTGCCAGTGCAGCGGGAGAATATGGCATGCTGGGTGGACAGGCCATTGACATTCTTTTTGAGGGTCAGACCTTGGGCGAAGCGCAACATGCCCAGATGGTTCGCATGAAAACCGGAGCACTCATTCGCGGCGCTGTGCGATGCGGTTGCATTGCAGGGAACGCAAAACCCCAGCAGATCGCAATCGCACTGGAATATGCCGACTGTGTTGGCATGGCATTTCAGATCACGGATGATCTGCTTGATGTTTCCGGAGATGCGGTAACATTAGGCAAACCGGTGGGTAGTGATGAGAAAGAGAAAAAGAACACTTTTATCACCATGCTAGGGAGACAAGAGGCAACCGATAAGGCAGCTGCACTGTTTGACCACGCCGAGATGCTATTAACATCGCTGGAACGGGATCACTCCTATTTATCTGCGTTGACATGCAATTTAGCCAATCGAAAATCGTGAAAATCAAAGGATACCCGATGTAGTATCCCATGCCAAGTAAGGAAGTTGACAGCATGCAATTTTTACGCGTGTTATCGAGCAATCCAATTTTAAATGTGTGTGTT
>JAVVPJ010000200.1:0-2644 GCA_036655815.1 Oscillospiraceae bacterium | reverse complement strand
TTGCCAATTGCCAGTTCCTGTCAGGTGATATCGTCAGAAAAAACGTCCCCATACCGGCCAAGAGCCATCAGAACGCAACGCGTCCCCCACGCAGCAATCGTTGCGTGGGGGACGCGTTGTGTGGATATCGGCGTCAAAGCAATACCCTAGGTGATTATATATTTATATAATACTTTCGGTATCTCAAAATTCACGAATTTGCTTCGAAATTCCATCTTCTGCCGCATCAAGCACACAGAGAGGACCATCTTAGAGGATGGTCACCGTCTTGATCGTTTGTGGGGTTTTTGGGCAATCGTTGACGCCCGTGGGAGTGGTTGCAATCTGGTCGACCACATCCATGCCCTCAACCACACGCCCAAACGCGGCATACTGTCCGTCAAGATAAGGGGCATCAGCATGCATCAAAAAAAACTGTGACCCGGCCGAGTCTGGATTCTGTGCGCGGGCCATCGAAATGACACCACGGGTATGGGCAAGGTCATTTTTGACTCCATTGGAGCGAAATTCGCCCTTGATGTTCCAACCAGGACCACCGGTTCCAGTTCCCTGAGGACACCCCCCCTGAATCATAAACCCGGGAATCACGCGGTGAAAGATCAGGCCGTTGTAAAAACCCGCTTTGACAAGTTTTTCAAAGTTTGCAACGGTGAGAGGGGCAATGTCAGGGTATAGCTCCAGCTTGATGATGCCGCCATCGGCCATGGTGATTGTAACCATTTTGTGTTCTCCTCTTCGATTCATATCGTTACGGGACGTCCCCGTAGGGTGTTGATGCAACTGGTGCAGAAAACAGCAGGAGTTGGATGAAACAGCAGCTGCGCGGGAGCCTTGTTTTCATCCCTGCCAGCTACAGCGCTGTGCTCCCATTTTCTTTCCTGCTTTTGATTCTGCTCCCTGATAGAGATGTGTCGCTCTTTGCAGTCATTCTCCATCCACCTGCGTTGACATGCTTGGCAAACTTCAAACATCCGTGTGGCTCTTGGTGACATTTCGATCAGATTTCAGCAGATTGCTGCACCTGCTCCTTGGGCCAAAATACATGAACCCCCATGATGGGCCAGCAAAGCACAGACGCCCATCCATGTGCCCCAACCACTCGGCTTCATTCTCTTATGAAAGCGCTCGATAGCGCTTGAGAAACAGTTCTTCCACTTGGGCCATCTCGCGGGTTTGAAAATCGCAATCCCCACACATCACTGGAAGCGGATCGACCAGCAACACACCGCGCAAATTCCAAAATTCCTGCGCCAGTAAACAGTCATCGACCTCCCCCACCTGCTGCCACGATTGGACTGTGGGAATACTGCCGCGACACAAGGCCGTAAAAATAATTCCCTGCAAGCGTCTCTCAGCCTCATCGTAAAGCGGAAAGCGGCATTTCACGGGGCGTGTCAAATCAGAAAGATAGCATTCCGCAGCGTCGTGCAGTAGGCAAAACAGCCGCGTGTCACGGTCAAAGCCGCGCGCGGCCGCCTCCGTCTCACAGTTGAGGCAGTGTTGCGCCACTGAATAAAAATGTTTAAAATGCCCGTTGGCACGCGTCAAAAACGACAGTGCATGGGCAATGTCGTCGATACAAATATCCTGCGGATGGGGGTCGAGAGGATCCATCCAAACGTCATGCAGTGTGAGAATATGGTTGGGCAGCGGCATCTCCATGCACTATTCCTCCATCAACTCAGCGTCGGTCAACATGATCGGATCCTCTTCCACAGCAGCGGCGGGTAGCTCCGTAACCTGCCTCAGACGTCGCTGAATCGCACGGGTTCGGGTGCCAATGAGACTGTCAAGATCCTCTCCGGTCTTACGCAACCGGTTTTGAGCCGATTCGAGCACTGACTCGAATTTTCCGAATTCGGTCTTGACCCCCCCCAGCACCTCCCAAACCTCGCTGGACCGTTTTTGAATGGCTAGCGTACGAAATCCCATTTGCAGAGAGTTGAGTAGTGCCGCCATGGTTGTCGGCCCTGCGATGCTAACCTTGTAGTCCCGCGCGAGAGTTTCAAGTAAGCCGCGCCGCACCACCTCAGCATACAATCCCTCAAATGGGAGGAACATAATGGCAAAATCGGTTGTGTTGGGTGGGTCGAGATATTTGTCGCGGATATCCTTGGCACAGCCCTTGATGCGTTTTTCCAATTCGCGTCCACACAGCGCGACGCGCTCGGCGTCTCCGCTGTCATAGGCATCCACCAGTGCGGAATAGGCATCTGCCGGAAACTTGGCATCAATGGGAAGCCACACGTCATGTTCCCCGTCTCCAGGCATGCGCACCGCATATTCCACCACGGCTGCGCTGCCACGGCGGGTGTTGACGTTGGCTGCGTACTGCTCAGGGGAAAGGATCTGATCCAGAATGGCCCCAAGTTGAATTTCTCCCAGAATACCACGTGTTTTAACGTTGGATAATACCTTTTTCAGATCTCCCACACCGGCGGCGAGCGTCTGCATCTCACCCAGCCCACGATAGACCTGTTCCAGCCGCTGGGAAACCTGCGCGAAGGATTGCCCAAGCCGTTCGTCGAGGGTATGTTGCAATTTTTCATCGACAGTATGGCGCATCTGTTCCAGCTTTTTGGCATTGTCCTCCTGCAAAGCGGTCAGGCGCTGTTCCACTGATATGCGGATATTCTCCAGCTTT
>JAVVPJ010000199.1:0-2673 GCA_036655815.1 Oscillospiraceae bacterium | reverse complement strand
TCAGCTTCGACTTCTTGATTGGAAGATGCAAAAGGCAGAAATTTCAACCCGAATGGGTGACATTTCTGCCTTTTTGACAAGCGATCAGGTGCGGATGGAAAGCGACTGATCCTTTGCACTGCTGGCGGTGGGCTTATACCTTGCGAACGACGTCGAGCAGCGTACCATCACGGTAGAGCACATTGGCGACCACGCGACCAGCGGGGTGCACGGCTCGGGGCACACCAGTGATGCGCTCGGCCATCTGTTTGAGCGTGTCAATGTCCACAACAGGCAGGCCGGCGGCAAGCAAACGCGCGCGCAGTGCGGGGCGTTCAGGATTGACAGCGATTCCCTTTTGCGTGACAATGACATCAACCGTGCGGCCCGGTGTGGAAACGCACAGCACATGATCCACAACCAGAGGCAACCGCGCCCGGAGGAGGGGCGCGACGATGATGGAAAGCTTCGCTCCTGCGGCCGTATCAGCGTGCCCACCCGAGCCCCCCATCAGATAACCGTTGGAGTCGGTGTGAACATTGACGTTAAAGTCGAGATCGACCTGCGTGGCACCCAGCAGCACGACATCGAGACTGTCCACAGCCGCGCTTTTGGAAGCAACACCGGCATACTGGCTGGCGCTGACCTCGCGGTGACTGGGATTGTCCCGGATGGAACGCACCGCATCAAGATCAAAGCACTGCACATCGAGGAGCGACGCGAAGCAACCTGCCTCCAACATCTCGACCAGCGCACCGGTGATGCCACCCATGGCGAAGCTTCCCTTGATCTGCTTTTGCAGCATGACATCCCTGAGAAATTGCGCGGCGGCCAGTGTGGCACCGCCCGCGCCGGTCTGAAAGGAAAACCCATCTTTCAACAGCCCCGAATTTTCGATCACCTGTACGGCGTACCGCGCCATTCTCAACCCCACGGGGTCGCGGGTGATCTTGGTGGTGCCTGAGACGATGCCCGCCGGATCACCAATCTGATCCACTTCGACAATGCAGTCCACCTGCGTCTCTGAAATGGAAAAATCAGTCAGTGGATAGGGAACCAGCGTGTCGGTGATGACCACCACTTTTTTGGCGTTGGCGGCGTCGGCAAAGGCGTAGCCCAGCGAGCCACAGGCCGATTTTCCATACTTGCCCGAACAGTTGCCCATGGTATCACAGATCGGAGCGGCAAGAAAGGCGACATCGACAACAGAAGTGCCCTTTTCCATGTCACTGGGCCGGCCGCCGTGCGTGCGAAAGATGACCGGCTTGGCAAGGATCCCCTGCGAAATAGCGCGGCCGATGCACCCACTCATATAATTGCACTCAACGCCCGTTACAACGCCGTTTTTGATATGCCCGATGAGAGGCGCATGGATGTCAAACAACGAGCTTGCGTTCACGGTGAGATTGTGCAACCCCATGTCGGCAAGTGCCTCAAGCACCATATTGAGTACGAAATCCCCGTTTCGCAGGTGATGGTGGAATGAGATGGTCATATTGTCAGCAAGACCGCACTGAACAGCGGCCTCGCGGATGGATGACACTACTTTTTTGTGCAGCTGCATCAGCCCTCGCGCCTCCCCAAAATCGACTGTTCCTGTTCGATAACCTGCCTTGCGCGTGCCACCACCGGCGCATCGATCATCTTGCCGCGCAGCGACACCACGCCACGGCCTTGCTGCTGGGCCTCACGGATGGCTTCCATGACCTCGTGAGCGTATCGCATCTCGCTGTCACTTGGACTGAACACCTCGTTGATGGTTGCAACATGACGAGGCGAAATGGCCAGCTTGCCCGCAAATCCCAGCGACCGCGCAAAGCGGGCGTCTGCTGCCAGCCCTTCAAGATCATCCACATCGGTGAAAGGAGTGTCATAAACCTCCACGCCGGCGGCATGCGCCGCCATAACAAGACGGGTGCGGCTGTAAAAAATCTCATCTCCCGTGCGGGTGCGTTGACAGCGCAGGTCGGCGGTCAGGTCCTCACCGCCCAGACACAGTGCGCAAATGCGTGGATCGGCTGTGGCGATGGCCATCGCGTTTTCCACCCCCATACTGGTTTCGATCAAAGGCATCAGACGGGTCACGCCCTCAGGCAATGCACAGCGCGTTTCCACACGGCCAATGTGCTCGCACAGCAGACGGACGTCCTGCGCACACCCCACCTTGGGCGGCAGAATCGCGCCGGGACGCAAGGGAACGATCTCTTCAAGATCGCGCCGTCCGTCCTCGGTGTCGATCGGGTTGATACGCACGATGACCTCACAGCCGTCGCAGCCCAGAAAGCGCAGCATATTGCGCACAAGAATGCGGGCTGCGTCTTTCTCGGTGGGAGAAATCGCATCCTCAAGGTCGAAGATCACGCTGTCGGCACCCAAAATATCACTGTTCATCAAAAGACCGGGCGTGTTGCCGGGCACAAACAAAAGCGAACGTCTCATTTTGCCGCGCCTCCTTCTGCACCTGAGCGCATCACGGCCGTTTCGACCCGCGCACGGATGGTGCATTCTAACGCACCGCGGTCATTCAGGCGCACATGCCCAGATGTGACGCCCATCTCCTGCAGCACACTGGCCACCGCTGCCCGTATGGCGTCTCCAAACTGCTGGTAGACCACTGAATCCACTTCAATCTCCAGAACATCCTTGGACGGTTCCACCGTAACATAGACATCGCTCGATTCCAGCGTTCCGGCC
>JAVVPJ010000198.1:0-2717 GCA_036655815.1 Oscillospiraceae bacterium | reverse complement strand
CCAAGCCAACTACGAATCTAGACCTTCACCTTTTCCATCACCTTGCGCACATTTCTGCCTTGATTTCGACTCGTTAGTTCTCACTTGCCTTCGGCGAACAGTTCCTGCTGCCAAACCTGTAGCGGTCTTTCACCGCCTAGTTATCGCCCATGCCGAGCGCACTGAAAAGAGGACTGTGAAATCGGATTTTAACCGATTCCACAGTCCTCTAATGATGACGAAGAACGTCGCGTTTATAGCACCTTGGCACCAATGTCACGTCGAAAGGAAGAACCTTCAAATCCAATGGCATTGGCCGCACGATAGGCAGTTTCCAGCGCCTGCGGCAGGGTCTTCCCCGTCGCGGTGACACCCAGTACGCGTCCACCATTGGAGAAGTAACGCCCGTCCACAGCCCGGGTTCCCGCATGATAGACCTCAACATTTGGAATGGCTATTTGCCCTGCGGCATTAAGGCCGTAAATGGGATAGCCCTTTTGATAGGACGTTGGGTAGCCCCCACTAGCGATGACAACACAAGCCGCGCTGGCGTCCTTCCATGCAATGGGACACTGTTCCAGTCTGCCCTCGTGTACCGCAAGCATGATCTCCAACAGGTCGCTCTCCAACAACGGCAGTACCACCTGTGTCTCAGGGTCACCAAAGCGACAGTTGTATTCGATGACGCGCGGCCCGTCAGCACACAAAATTAATCCAAAAAAGAGGCAGCCCTTAAAAACGCGCCCCTCGGCCTTCATGGCACGAATAGTGGGCAAAAAGATCTCTTCCATGCAACGTGCAGCCAATGCGGGGGTATAGTACGGATGAGGAGCGATGGTTCCCATTCCGCCTGTATTGAGGCCCTTGTCTCCATCGAGAGCGCGCTTGTGATCCATGGAGGAAACCATGGGACGTATCGTCTCTCCATCGGTAAATGCAAGCACAGACACCTCAAGTCCGGTCAGGAAATCCTCTATGACCACCCGTCTTCCACTCTCCCCAAAAACGCCCTCCTCCATCATCGAATGGATGGCTGCAACGGCTTCCGCTTCACTTTCAGCGATGACCACGCCCTTGCCCAGCGCCAATCCATCAGCTTTGATGACGGCGGGATAGCAGTTTTTCTGTTTGAGATGAGCCACGGCAGCAGCCGGATCGTCAAAGCTCTCATAATCGGCGGTGGGAATGCCGTACTTTCTCATGAGTCCTTTGGAAAACACTTTGCTACTTTCAATCTGGGCCGCCGCCTTGGTAGGACCAAAAGCAGCAATCCCTGCTGCCTCCAGCGCGTCAATCATGCCCGCCGCCAAAGGATCATCAGGGGCAACCACGACAAAATCGATGGCCTTTTCTGTGGCAAAATGCACTACCTGATCCAGATTGGTCACATTGAGATCAACACACATCGCGTCGGCAGCAATTCCACCGTTTCCCGGCGCAGCGTAAATCATTCCCACCCTCGGGGATCGCGCCAATGCCTTGATGAGGGCGTGCTCGCGGCCTCCCGAACCGATTACCAGCAGATCCATGCCTGTTCCTCCTTAGTGCTTGAAGTGACGCATTCCAGTGAACACCATTGCTATGCCAGCCTTGTCACAGGCATCAATGCTCTCTTGATCGCGCACGGAGCCGCCCGGCTGAATGATAGCCGTAATCCCTGCCGCCTGCGCATGCTCGACGCAATCGGAGAACGGAAAAAACGCATCGGATCCCATCACCGAACCCGCTGCCTTGTCGCCCGCGTATTTGATGCACAAATCGAGTGATGTGACACGGTTCGTTTGTCCCGGACCAACGCCCACCGTCGCGTCGTCCTTCACAAGGCAAATTCCATTGGATTTGACATGCTTGACCACCTTCATGGCGATCTTGAGCTGCCTAAGCTCTGCCTGTGTAGGGGTGCGACGAGTCACCACTTTGAGCTCTGCCTCATCATAGAGGGTAGTATCCAGCTCCTGCACAAGCAGACCACCAACCACCTTTTTGGCGTCGAGGATGCCGACACTGTTGGGTACAGCACAGTCTGGCAGTTCGAGCAGGCGGATGTTCTTCTTGGCGGCAAGAATTTCAAAGGCCTCCTTCTCGTAGGCAGGTGCGATGATAATCTCGAGGAAAATCTTGGCCAGTTCATGAGCCGTGGCAGCGTCAACCGGACGATTGAGCGCTACGATACCGCCATAGATGGAAACCGAATCTGACTCATAAGCCCGCAAATAAGCCTCCAGAAGAGTGTCACCCAAGCCCACGCCACAGGGGTTTGCATGCTTCACGCCCACCGCGCAGGGGCGTTCGTTTCCGAACTCCTTGAGGGTGTCCAGTGCGCCGTTGGCATCGTTGATATTGTTATAGGAAAGCTCCTTGCCATGCAATTGCACCGCCTCGTGCAACGCGCTGGGATGGTGGCCGATTTCCTTGAAATACGCGGCACGCTGATGGGGATTTTCACCATAACGCATTTCCTGCGCCTTTTCATAAGTCAATGTCAGCCTTTCGGGGAAAAGCTCCGCACCGGCCTGCTTGTCCAGCCATGAGGAAATCAGCGCGTCATAGGAAGCGGTATGAGAGAACACCTTGCGCGCAAGCGCAAATTTCCGCTCACGGGAAAGCCCACCCTCACGTAACGCAACCAGCACATCTTCATAGTCGGCAGGATCCACAACTACCGCAACGTCTTGCCAATTTTTCGCAGCCGCACGAATCATGGTTGGCCCACCAATGTCAATATTCTCGATGGCTTC
>JAVVPJ010000197.1:0-2731 GCA_036655815.1 Oscillospiraceae bacterium | reverse complement strand
TGCCCGAAAGTGCTGCTAAAATCGATTGAATGCAAAAATTAGCGACATCAGCAGGCGACTCCCCACGTTTCACGCGGTCGGCACATTGATTTTCCACGCCCGATAGACAAGGATTCCCCCCCATCATGGTAGGACGTATCTGAAAGCTGCGTTCTGATTGTCGTGCGAGCGTATCAAGCGCTGCTCCGGCCGGGAATGACAGCCCCAGCATATGTCCCACACGGTCCACTACCTGTCCGGCATTCAGATCGTTGGTCTTGGAAATGAGCGTCATGCGGCCTTGAGCAAGGCTTTCAATCAGTACGCACTCAGTTGTCCCTCCTGACAGATGAAATGCGACAAATCGCTCTGTCATCCAATTGAGTTGTGCTGCGCCATACAGCGCCGCCGCAATGTGCCCCTGCTGATGAGAAAAGCGATGAAGCGGAACCCCCAGCGCTGCCGCTGACACCTCTGCGGCCATCACGCCGGTTAAAAAGCATGGCATATAAGAGCCTTCCACATTGCGTGGTGCACAGGAAACCCCAACTGAATTTGGCACATGGCCCTCGCCCCTGAGCAACGTGCCAGCCACATCTCCAAGTGCCTTGACATGCGCAAATACGGCCTCACTCTGTCGCAGCCCGAGCTGACCGGGCGCGACAGGGAGAAGCCGTTTGCTCTGCGTGACTCGGCCGTCGCAATAAAGCGCCGCCGAGGTGGTATAATTGCTGGTATCAATGCCCAGTGCCCTGTAGCTCATGACATGGGCGCCTCTATCTCTGCCTCTGGATTCTTCACAGGAGGCTTTGCCTTAACGTAAGACCCCAGTACGCCATTAATATATGAGGCATCCTCTTCTGTTCCATAGCGCTTGGCCAGCTCCAGCGCCTCGTTGATGGTGACGCGCAGAGGAATATCAGGGAAGTCGTCGAGCTCGCAAATCGCCATCCGCAATACCGCCAAGGTTACGCGCGGCAAACGTTCCAGTTTCCATCGAGAAAGATGTTCCGAAATGGCATCATCAATCTCCTCAAGTCTCTCCTCGGTTCTATCCACCAGATGTCTTGCATAATCATCCAGTTCAAGCGAGCGACCTTCAATCGCTATATCGATCAACTCACTCATTTCCTCGCGGCGAAAGCTCTTTTCAAAAATTAGCAGGAATGCAGCCTCTCGTGCCTCTCTTCGTTTCATAGTCCCTCACTGTACCGACGCATCGAATGCAATGTTGTCAATGACGACATTGACCTTTGATACGGCAATGCCGGTCATATTTTGCACCGATTCTTTAACAGCGCGCTGTACGCAGTCTGCAACAATGGGAATGCGTACGCCATTTTTGAGTACGAGGCGTAGATCGATAATTGCGATGTCATCTGACAGTGCAATCGTCACAGGGTGCACCGCCTTTCGATGGGATAAAATCCCCGTAAAGCCAACGGCGGCCAGACCAGACACACCCTCAACTTCACGCGCTGCGGTGCCTGCGATGGTGGCGATCACATCCCGAGAAATTCTCAGGGAACCAACCGGTTGTTTGTAATCTGACTTCATGGTTTTGTACCTCCGATGCGTTGAACGTCCGTCGCAAAGGCGACAGATCGGTCGTCATGACACCGACAGCGCCATGCATGCGTATCATCATGGCCCATTGGAGCCACATGCAAAGTTGAAGGCGCATTTGCCTGAATCCGAGTAGGTGTCACAAACGCTGTATCGTTATTATACCACAATTTTAGCCCATGGCAACAGCCGCATTCAACTAATCTCAATGATTGCAATGTTTTCGTTCGGTACTGTCACCTCCTTGAGGATAATATCTTTCATTTGGGTCACTTCATTGGTCTGCAATCCGCTCGTTTTAACAATGACGTCAACACGCTGCGTATCATAGTAAACCATACATTCTTCAAAGCCTTTGGCCTTGATTAAATTTTCAATTTTTCCCTCTTGCTCGACGGCCTTGGCCATCGCGGCGGTTTTGAGTGCCAATTCGGTACGTTGCTCGGGTGTCACAGACGTACTCTCAATCAGATTTTTGAGAGTCTGAACGGCTTCGTCGCGTGTTTTCTGGCGACTGAGTTTGGCTTCGGCAAAGTATGCCTCATCACCCTTTTCTTTCCCATCTACATATTGTGCATCACCATAATTTTTGCCGTCCTCGACGGTATTGGTTACTGGCAAGCCAATATTGGAATCAGAATACACCCAATTGAGATATACTGCGAGCGACAGGCACAGCACCAGTGCCGCCAATACGATCTGTTTTTTGCCTACGATCACATGCATTTTCATCCCGACAGCCTCCCATACTTATTTAACTGATGGAACCACGCACACCTGGTGAAATCCGATGCCCAACACCGTTGTAACTGCTTCGATCACGCGCGTGCGCACAGCGGCGCTTGACGCGCCCGGACAAACCACTATCACACCCTTTGGTGTGGGGTCGCGCTGTGTCAGCACCAGCGCTTGATTTTTGCCGCCCGTCTGTCCCCCTACCATGACAATGCTCTGCTGGAATTCCTCCTTCTCATTGACCCTGTCAGGAATCTGCCCGGCATAGGAAGTCGTCTTGTCGGAGCACTGCTTCTCATCCTGCGCATAGACCGTTTCCACCCCGTTTTCCAGCGTGATCATCACCTGCGCGCGCCCCACCCCCTCGATTTGTCCAAGCAGTTCCGCTAGACGTTTTTCATACTGCTGCGTATACTGCTGTGTGTTGGCCATTTTAGATACGTCGGCCTTG
>JAVVPJ010000196.1:1074-2733 GCA_036655815.1 Oscillospiraceae bacterium | reverse complement strand
CTTGCTGATGCTGCTCGGTGAGATGGGCGTGGTTTTGTCAATTTCACGCCGAACCACCATGGAAAAGGAGTGACCCACGATGAAAATTCTGTTTGCGTGCGGTGGAACAGCCGGTCACATCAATCCGGCTCTTTCCGTGGCGGGATCACTGTGCCGTCGGTATCCCGGCACCGAGGTGTTGTTTGCGGGAAATCCTGGAGGTATGGAGGCACGGCTGATTCCCAAGGCGGGATATCCTTTTGCAGCCATTGAGGTGGCAGGCATTCAGCGCAGGCTGACCCCTACCAACTTTGCACGCAATTGCCGAGCGGTTTGGCTGTTGGCCAAAAGCGGACCGACAGCAGCCAAAATTCTGCGGGAGTTCTCGCCGGATGTCGTGATGGGAACCGGTGGATATGTGAGTGGACCGGTGGTGCGCAAGGCCCATCAATTGGGATATCTCACCATTACCCACGAACAAAACGCTTTTCCTGGCGTGACAACCAAGCTGCTGGCACCCGACGTCGATCGCATTCTGTTGGCGGTCGAGTCGGCCAAACAATATCTGCGAGAGCAGGATTGGGATAAGCTGGCGGTGACAGGGAACCCTGTGCGGGAGGCAATGTTGACGGCAAATCGTGAGTTGTCCCGGATGCGCCTCGGGGTGGGAGATCGCGTTTGTGTGCTCTCGTTTGGCGGCTCTCTGGGCGCTCACCGCATCAACGAGGCGGTCGCCGATGTGATGGCATGGCACAAAGGAAAGGGCAATCTTCACCACATCCATGCCACCGGCGGCTATGATTATGACGATATGCTCACGATGCTCAACGAGCGCGGCATTTCATGCAAGGAAAATTCGCATCTTGATGTGCGGGAGTATATCGACAATATGCCCGTGTGTCTGGCGGCCGCCGATCTGGTGATCTGTAGGGCTGGGGCGATTACCTTGTCGGAATTGCAATGTGCAGGGCGTGCGTCAATTCTGATTCCGTCACCCAATGTGGCCGAGAACCATCAGCATCACAACGCCATGGCTATGGTTCAGCAGGAGGCTGCGCAGATCCTTGAGGAAAAGGACTTGACGGGAGAAACGCTCTGCCAGCGTGTTCAGGCACTATCTCAAGATCCGGTGCAACTGACCCTGTTGGGGAAAAATGCTGCTAAAATGGCCATCCGAGACGCTAATCGACGCATTGTAGATGAAATTGTTGCGCTGGCAGAGCGACGCCGATAACCAGCAACGCCATTTTCGCATATGATGTCAGGGAGAGGCTGCGAAAGGGTGTAGTGTTTATGGCGATGTTCTTGATTGAGGGAAAACGACATCTGTGCGGTGAAGTGAAAATTCACGGTGCTAAAAATGCTGTACTGCCCATCTTGGCCGCGACGTTGCTATGCGACAAGGCAACACTGCATGGTTGTCCCACGCTGTCCGATGTGGCCGCCGCTGAGGGAATCCTGCGGCATCTAGGTTGCACCGTTCGCAGGGAAAGCGAGACGCTCACCATCGAAGCAGATTGTGTGTCTGGTTGCGATTTGCCGGATGTACTCATGCGGGAAATGCGCTCGTCGATTCTGTTTTTGGGGGCCATCCTCGCACGCTGTGGGCATGCTCGGGTGAGTTTTCCTGGCGGGTGTGAATTGGGGCCACGCCCCATCGACTTGCACATCGCCGGTCTG
>JAVVPJ010000196.1:0-1064 GCA_036655815.1 Oscillospiraceae bacterium | reverse complement strand
GGAGGGACGAATGAAGGGCGCTGTGTTGACGCTGCCCTTCCCAAGTGTAGGGGCAACGGAAAACATTATGCTGGCTGCCGCGACGGCGCAGGGAGAGACAGTTGTCTACAATGCCGCACGGGAGCCTGAGATCACCGATCTGGCCGAATTTCTCAATGCCTGTGGTGGACACATCCACTTGAGCGGAGATGCGGTGGTGATTCAAGGGGTAGAACGCCTCACAGAAGGAGAACATACCGTGATTCCCGATCGTGTTGAAACCGCCACGCTGCTGTGCGCCGGCGCCGTTACGGGTGGAGAACTGCGGCTGACCAACACACGGGCAGAACATCTGACGGCGGTGCTCCCGGTGTTTGAGCATATGGGATGCCGTTTGCGGGTTGCTACCGATTCGATCGAGATGTGGGCCCCGCAACGACTCAAAAGCGTTTCGCTCATCAAGACGATGCCATATCCGGGCTTTCCTACGGATGCGCAGGCACCTGTCATGGCGGCGATGGCTACGGCAGAAGGCTCCAGCATGTTTGTCGAGAACATCTTTGAATCACGTTATAAGCATGTTGGTGAACTGCTTCGTATGGGTGCCTCAATTAATGTGGAAGGACGTGTTGCGGTGGTCGAAGGGATGGCAGGGCTTCACAGCGCGTCGGTGCGCTGCACCGATCTGCGCGGCGGCGCAGCACTGGTGATCGCGGCACTGGCAGCCGATGGCGTAACTGAGCTGTCCGAAATTCGGCACATCGACCGGGGCTACGCTGATTTTGCGCAAGGATTGCGCCGCTTGGGGGCCATCATCCAACGGGTGGAGGAACATGAGAACAAGTTGCAGAACCAAAGGTCGTAAAGGAGGCGAGAGCAAGGGCGATGGGGCAAGGATGGCAGCGAAGCTCTGAAGCCGTTGTTCTGCCAAACGCGTTACATGTGGTTGGTCATTTCATGAAAACATGAGAGAAATATGAGCCGTCGATTTGGATGGAATTGATTGTCAGACAAGAAAGCCGTTGCAGTTGGGTTCATGCAAAGCCAAAAGGGAAAGACAGGCAGACAGCAAAAGCCTGCAAAGA
>JAVVPJ010000195.1:0-2797 GCA_036655815.1 Oscillospiraceae bacterium | reverse complement strand
CCGACATTTTGGGGCCGCTTGACATTTTGTTGGGCAGTGCCGCAACGCTTGTGGCAGCGTTGTTGACCCGCCGTCTGCGTTTTGTCCGTTGGCGGGGGCTCCCTGTTTTAGCGGTGCTCCCGCCAATCATACTCAATGCCTTAGTGGTGGGCGGTGAACTCTCCTATATGATGACGGGCGGTTTTTCTCCCGCAGTCTTTTGGCTCAATGCCGCGCAAGTGGGTGCAGGTGAATTGATTGCCTGTGTTACGTTGGGGCTTCCGCTGGTTTGGGCCTTAGAGCGGAATCAGAGGGCAATTCTCCTCTTTGAAGAATAGGGCATGTCTGTGCGCTTTTCACAAAAAGATTCTTGACTTTACATCTGAAGATACGGTATACTGTTAAGCTGTAAGGTTTTCCCTGAAAGGAGGGGTCCATGTGGTTAGAACCTATCAACCCAAAAAAATCCAGCGCCAAAAAGAACATGGCTTTCGCAAGAGAATGAAGACCAGAAATGGCCGCAAGGTGCTTGCCCGTCGTCGCGCCAAGGGCAGAGCCTCGTTGTCCTACTGATCCCCGATCGCGACAGGGCCACACAAGGTTGTGGCCCTTCTTGTTGATACCGGAATGAGCTTGCCTTAATCCGGCCGAACTGATAAGGATAGTCAAACGTGCGGATCATCACCCTCAATCAAAACAATGACTTTCGGCGGCTGTATCACAGATCAGCAGCGTTGTCGGCCGTCTTAGTGACCTATGCTGCAAAAAACCGTGTGGGAATTCACCGCATTGGCATTACAACCAGCAAAAAAATCGGCAAGGCACATGACCGCAATCGTGCCAGACGCATCATTCGTGAGGCGTGGCGTCAGGTGGCTCCGACTCTGGCGGACAAGCCCAGCATGGATTTTGTTTTTGTTGCAAGAGCGCGCACTACCGTCTGCTCTATGCAAGACGTATTGCACATGATGCAAAAGCATCTGAATGCATGGAAAAAAACGTGTTAAAGCGGTTTGTCCAAAGCATCATTCGCGCCTACCAAGGAGGAATTTCCGCCTACACGCAGCCGCACTGCATCTATGTTCCCACCTGCTCAGCCTATGCGCTTGAAGCAGTCGAGCGCTACGGCGTCGTTCGGGGCGGATTGCTGGCGGCTTGGCGTCTTTTGCGGTGCAATCCCTTCGCACATGGTGGCTACGACCCTGTGCCAGATCAGTTTACATTTCAGCGGCAGTTTCATGTTTGGCCGCGCCCACGCAAGCGAACCCATCCTTAGATCTTTTCAAGAGGCGTGTGGCGACCGCATCGTGCAGCTGCTTGGTCGTTTTGGGGAACGTGCTTTCAACGTCTGCTGCGCTTGGATTGCTGTACAAGGGTCAAACGCCCAGATCATTTCTTGAACGCACATCATAAACGGATCAAGCCTATGATTCCCGTATGCCTTGCCGCCTCCAAGCTCCTCCTATGCGGCAGGTATACCTCTCAACATGGACAAACGGCCACTGTGGCCTACCTATATTATTTTGGAGGAAAGCTTTCATGATGAAACTGTTCGCGCCAATCGGGTGGGTGCTCGGCTGGGTGATGTATGCCATCAACAGCGTCGTGCACAATTACGGCATTACCCTGATCATCTTTGCAGTGCTCGTCAAGGTCTGTATGATTCCGCTTGGCGTTAAGCAGCAAAAGGGACTGATCGCCAATGCGCGCATCACCCCCAAGATGAAGGAACTGCAAAAGGCCTACGGAAACAACAAACAGCGCTATTCGGAAGAACTCCAGAAGCTTTATGACAAAGAAGGGTTCTCCCCCTTATCCTCCTGCCTGCCAATGGTGATTCAATTTCCTATTTTGTTTGGCATGCTCGATGTCATTTATTATCCCATCAAGCACATGCTGCGATTTCCCGCAGAAACCATTGACAAAGCCATTAGCATTGCCGGCACAGTTCTGGGCGATGCCGCAATGAAGGGCTATTCGCCGGAGTATCCTGTTTTTACGGCGGTGCGAACCAACGCCCAGCCTTTTATTGAAGGGATTGGCGCTGCTGCCACCAACCAAATTGCCAACTTTGACTTTACGATGTTTGGCCTCTTTATGGGAGAGAAGCCCTCGCTGCTGCCAGATGGCAAGCCAATAGGCCTTTATCTGGTGTTGCTGCTGATCCCCATCCTCTCCGGCTTGACTTCGTTGGTCATGAGCCTTTCGACCATGAAGTCTACCAATGCCTCGACAGGCGGTCAGATGGCGGGGATGAATAATTCCATGCTGGTTCTGATGCCACTTATGAGCGTATGGATTTCCTTTATTGTACCTGCAGGAGTTGGAATTTACTGGTTGATTACCAACATCCTTTCCAGCATTCAGACCATTGTCTTGAATCGGACCATGAATCCAGCAGCCGCCATTGCCAAAGCTGAGGCCGAAGACGCCGAGCTACGTGAACGAGAGCGACTCGAACGCATTGAAGCCAAAAAGCGTGCAAGGGAACAAACGGGAACAGACGGCGCGCTCAATGAAAAGGCACTGTCACAAAAGGAGCTGAACCGCCGCAAGCTTGCTGAGGCACGTCGGCGCGACGCGGAACGGTATGGCGAAGAGTACGTCGACGTATCTGACGACGAGGTGTGAGAAGGAGGGCTCGGCAGTGAAAAAGGAAACCATTGCAACAGGGCGCACGGTAGAGGCCGCATTGAGCACCGCTTGCGAGCAGCTTGACGTTTTGCGTGAGGATGCCCAATTTGAGATTCTGGATCTGCCCAGAAGAGGATTTTTGGGGCTCTCTCACACCCCTGCCCGTATAAAAGCATGGGTTGAA
>JAVVPJ010000194.1:1482-2815 GCA_036655815.1 Oscillospiraceae bacterium | reverse complement strand
GCTTGTTTTTGCACATGAAACCACATGTCGTTCTTGTGGCTTTCCCGTAGCGTCAGATTGTCATTTTGCAGATTGTTGCGTCCCGACAGAATCACAAATCCGTCCGACGAGAGATAGCGCAACGGTGCGAGACGCGCCACTGTTTTCCGTTTTCCCGGTGCAGCCCGCAGATAGCCCCCGCCGGATAATTCGGTGCGGATGCTTTCCAATTCCGTCTCACTGCGTGCGCGGGTCATCAGATCCCACACGCTATCAAGATAGACAAGCTCCTGTTCTCCCTCAGTGACAAGGCTGTGCAGCATCTTTTCTGCCGTATCTGCGCGACGATATTCCTTATAATAGCGTTGAACATTCTGTACCGGCGTCAGGTGGGATTCCAGTGGAATATCAAGCATTTCTCCCGGGGCATAAAAGTTTTCCAGTGTGATGCTGGTTTGTCCCTTTTGCATGAGGTGCAACCCAGCCGACAGGACATCCCCGCGAATGCGCAGGGCATCGCGGTTCCGGCAAGCCAGTAGCTCCTCCTTTTGAGCGGCCAGCTTGCGCTCGGCGCGTTCAATCCGGCTCGAGACAATGCGTGAAAAATCGCTCATCTTTTGTTTCATGCGCTCTGTGGTATCTTTTTCGCCGTAGAACGCGTCCAATAGCACCGAAAGGCTGGCATATGACCGTGTGATCATTGCATCCTGATACTGCGCAATCGGCAGAAACGAAAAGTCCTTTGGCTCCCCATCCGGTGTCAGTACCATGGTGGGAACGGCTACGCCATCCATGATGTGTCGTGCCAGAAGATCCAGTTCCTCTTCCAATCGTGTACGATCAAAATTTCCCATCTGCGACCAAAGTGCTTGTGCCCCGGCAAGCGCTCTGTGTGTGATCTCCCGAGCCACAAGGGGTGAGGTACCCTCCATGGTTTCCTGGAGTAACTTTGCAACGTCTATGTCCCGCCCAGCGGCATCCATAGCGGCCAACACGGCTTTGGAGCCCTTTGTCACCGCAACACGTACCTGCGGAGGTGGATCGGTATAAGCCATCCCCGGCAAGATCTGGCGAACCGTTGATTTATCAAATCCCACCCGCTTGACTGAATCGATCACACGACCATCGGCTCCTATCAGGATCAGATTGGAATACCGTCCCATGATCTCGGCGGCCAGCGTCACTGTAATCGGATCTCCCATATCGTTTTGCGTTTCAAAATCGAAGAAAAGCACCCGTTCAAATCCGGGCTGCCGGATTGCGGACAATCTGGCAGCCCCGATGGTCTTGCGTAGCAGCATGCACAACATAGGCGGCTGTTTGGGGTTTTCAATAGACAAGCAGGTCAGATGTA
>JAVVPJ010000194.1:0-1472 GCA_036655815.1 Oscillospiraceae bacterium | reverse complement strand
CATGCGCTCACCACCCTTCCGTTATAATGCGTAGTTTTTCGGATAATGCCAAGAGGCTAGATGCTCGTTCCGGCGCAACAATCATTAGGCCATCAGCCTTGTGTTTCAGCACAGAAGCCACCCGTTGGATATAGCGTGCCCCTTCCGGCGAGGGGTTATCGGGCAATGCGCCAACATACACAAACGGGTCGTATCCTGCAGTGTGCCGGATCTCCCCCGTGTAGCGCACACACATCACCGAATAGGTACGCCCTGCGGCTTCAGCCGCGCGCTCAATCTCCAGGGCGAAGCCATTGGCGCAAAGCCAATTGCGCAAATAGGATGCGCAAGTCATCGGTTGAAGCAGAAAATGTTTGTCACCATGATCTTTCCATACGCAAGCAGATAGAATTTCGGCAATGGTTTCTCCCCCCATACCGGCAATCACAACATCATCGACTTCGTTGGACGAAACGGATGACAGTCCATCCGACAGGCGGCAGGTCAAACGGCTTTCCAACCCACTTTGCGCAATTTTTTCTCGTGCCTTAGAAAGTGGTTTCTCGTTGATATCGCAAGCCACCCCCCCCGCAATCACCCCATCTTGCGCCAGTGCGCAGATCAGTCGACCGTGGTCGCATCCCACATCGGCCAGACGAACACCGGGCCGCACCAGCGAAGCCACGGTCCAAAGGCGCTTGTCAAGATGTTCAATCATCATATGTTGTTTCATGCGCAATAGGCATGACAGGTCTGTGCAATGTGCTTTCTACGATTCGAAGGGCATTGCAGACAATGCCAATCAACCTTTTGAAAAAGTTTTGCCAACCCCGCATTCAGGTCGAGAAAAGCGCCCATCACGCTGTCCTTGGTTGCATCAGTTGCCATCGCTCGTCGTTCCTTTCCTGTGTGGCCGCCCAAAGTAGGCCTTTTTATAACCCATTGATTGTATCACAGTTCGTCCGATTTTTCCAGCAACATTCTCCTCGCTAAAAAGCCCTTCACAAAGAATGCCACTCTTCAAACGGCCTAAATAGTTCAAAAAGGGCGTGCTGCAAAACAATAATTTTGCAGCACGCCCTGGGCAGTAAGTTTGTTACTGCTGCTTTGACTGTGCAAAGCACTCGCTACAGTAAACGGGACGATCCTCACGGGGCTTAAATGGGACTCTGGCTTCCTTGCCGCAGCTCGCACAAACAGCGGTAAACATTTCCCTCTCAGGTCTTGCGTTATTCTTGCGAGCATCACGGCAGGGTTTGCAGCGCTGCGGCTCGTTCACAAAACCGCGCTCGGCATAAAACTCCTGCTCACCGGCGGTAAAGATGAAATCTGCACCGCACTCCTTACACTTGAGTGTCTTGTCTGCGTACATTTTTTTACCTCGCTTATGGATGAATTTACCCATAGACTCCGGAAGACCGAGAAAGGATCGCCAGGCTAGGGTAGTATTTATGTAGTCCCGAGGGACTGCCATACGAAAGAGGAGGTGAGCG
>JAVVPJ010000193.1:0-2817 GCA_036655815.1 Oscillospiraceae bacterium | reverse complement strand
CACCCATCACTTCGCTGCCAAAGGTACCGTTAATCAGCCCTGCATCATAGAGATGACGATAGAGCTTTGTCGATTCACCCGCAACCAGATCACAGACGACCTCGCCCGTCACTTGCGCGAGGATGTTGTCATGATAGCTTCCGGTGATGCCCTTGAAACCGGCTTGAAACAGGGGGGACGCTACGTCAAGATGCTGTTCGACGCGGTGCGCATGCACTGATGTCGGTTCCTCGACGGGACGTCGTCGCACGGTCACTGGTTCAGCAGGTGTCAGAAGGCGATCGCAGGCCGCAAGGACGGTGTCGACGTCGAAGTTTCCGGAAATCGACAGCACCATATTGTGAAGATTGTAAAAAGCACTGTGACAACGATAAAGGGTGTCGGCGTCAATATGGGAGATGGATGCAGCTGTACCGGCAATGTCCACACGAATGGGGTGTTTATGATAGAGCGCACCGAGCAGATTAAAGTAGACCCGCCACTCGGGGTCGTCATCGTACATGCTGATCTCCTGCCCGATGATGCCCTGCTCCTTCTGCACCGTCTGTGCAGTGAAATAGGGATGTGTCACGAGATTCAGAAGGATCTCCAGCGACTCGGAAAAACGATCCGTGCAGCCGAATAGGTAGGCGGTGCGGTCAAACGAGGTGTAGGCATTCGCCGAAGCACCTGTCTTGGCGTAGAGCGCAAAGGCGTCCCCTTCCTCACTCTCAAACAGCTTGTGCTCAAGAAAATGGGCGATCCCTGCCGGAACCTCGGTGAAAGGACCGTCTCCCAGCGCGAAAGCATCATCAATAGAGCCGACCCGCGCCGCAAACAGCGCATAAGCCATGGAATATCCCTCCATGGGGCACAGATGCAACGTAAGCCCGCTGGCGTGTTCCATTCGAAGATAGTGCTCGCCGAGGCGAGACGATGTGATTTCCTGCATCAGGCTTCCTCCTTTCCTTTGAGCAGATAAACAGTGTCCAGTGTCACGGCACGCGCTGCTGCAATGACTGCCTTGCGGTCAATGGTTTCAAGCAGAGCCATGTCCTCAGTGGGAGAGGCCATGTCACCCGTAATGAGGCGGCCTAGATACCAGTCCTCCAATGCGGAAGCCGAGTCCCCGACGGTACGCAATGAGTTTTTCATTTGCAGACGGGTGTCCTCCAGTGTGTCGTCATCAAAGTGTCCTTCCTGAATTTCTTCAAGTTGACGAAGGATTTCCGTTCTCGCCTTGTCGATGTTTTGACATTCGACGCCGGAATCCACCAACAGGGTGGCTGAGGCCCGGTCATAGCGCGCGGCGCAGTAGTAACAAAGCCCCAGACGCTCACGCACGTTGAGAAAGAGCTTGGAAATAGGAGTCCCGCCGAATAGCGCTGTCATGAGCCGAAATGCCGCCTGTGTGTGCAGATTGCCGCGCGGCCCGGTGCGAAAGCCCATCACCAGTTTACACTGAGCGATATCCATCTGTTCTATCGTTTCGCGTACACACTCTGCCGCAGAAACAATCGCAGGGGAGGAAAACGAGGCGGTCCGCGGCTGAAAAGCACCCTTGAGTACCTGCAAGGCGTCTCGACCGTCTCCCGGGCCGGTAAACATCAGTTCAATGGCTGCCTTGTCGATCAGACGATGATAGGCGTTTGCGGCAGATGAGGGTGTGATGGCAGGAACCGCTTCGGCGCGACCATAGCGAAGCAACGCACAAGGGTCATCCCCCCCCATGAGTTGACGACAGCGCAACACCGCATAGCCACGTTTGTCATTGATCTGTGCTTCGATGGTGTCGATGAGATTTTGCTTCTCCAATGCGACATCCTGCGCCGGAAACGCGCCGTCTTCAAGCAGAGGGGACAGCAAGACGTCACGCAGCAACGCTGCGCATTCGGCAGACAACGCCTCGCCCTCCAGCGTAAAGCGGCTGTCAATTGCGGTGATGCCCAGTGTGATGATCTGGTTGGCTCCGACTTTATTGACATCGGCCACCAGGGAGGCGCCATACAGCTCATCAAGTCGTCGATTGAGCTGTGTAAAATCGGGAAAGCTTTGACAACCCCTGCGCAACAACTGTGGCAATAGCGCGTTTTCTGTAACCGTTTCATGTGCCATCGGCACAATTAGGTTGACTGACAATCGATTGTGTTTAAATTTTTCATCGCGCAGTGTCGAAAGGCCAACGCCTTGGGAAAGCACATTGCGGACAAGCTGTACTGTCAATCTATTCATCTCCCATATTCGTCATTTAATCGATTCATCGATCAGTTTCTATTGGCGCACGATGCGCGACAGCGTCACAAATAATTAAATCATTATACCACGTAGCCACATATTTTCCAACAGTTAGTGTGCTCGTTCGTCATACGTTCCATTCGTTTTGTTGACAGCGCCGCATCACGTGTTTATACTAGAAGAAACATATGAAATCGTCTCTTGAAAAAGTTGGAAAGGAAGATGTTACTTGCACCGCATTGCCGACAGCCTTCCCGAATTGATTGGGAATACCCCATTGTTGCGTCTGACACGGTTTTCGGCCGGGCAGGGCCTCACTGTACCCCTGATTGCCAAATTGGAAGGCATGAATCCATTGTCCTCTGCCAAAGATCGCGTGGGAAAAGCGCTAATTGATGCTGCCGAGGCTGACGGAAGATTGCGCCCGGGCGGCGTTATCATTGAACCGACCAGCGGGAATACCGGCATTGGGCTGGCTTTTGTGGCAGCCTCACGTGGTTATCGCGTGATTCTGACCATGCCGGACACCATGAGCCGCGAGCGCCGCATGCTGCTGCGCGCCTATGGCGCCGAGCTGATACTGACGCCCGGCAGCGAGGGCAT
>JAVVPJ010000192.1:0-2839 GCA_036655815.1 Oscillospiraceae bacterium | reverse complement strand
TGGTGCTGCTCTCTGACATCGACGGGCTGTATACTGCCAATCCGCATGAGGATTCAACCGCTACGCTGATTCCAGTGGTAGAAGAGATTTCCAAAATTGAACAATTGGCAGGGGGAAGCTCAAGCATCTTTGGCAAGGGCGGCATGATCACCAAGGTCATGGCTGCTAAAACTGTGTGCAGTGCTGGGATCGATATGTCGATTCTCAATGGCGCGGAACCACGCTTGCTCTATGAGCTGTTTGACGGGCACTCCGTTGGCACACACTTTGTGGGGAGGACGCAGCATGTATGATTTAATTTCCATGGGAAAATGCGCACGCCGTGCCGCACGTCTATTGGCGGTATCCAGCACAACAACGCGCAACAACGCATTGGTGGCCATTTCCAGAGCACTGAGGGCTGCTGTGCCCCAACTGCTGGAGGCTAACCGTCTGGATCTTGACAATGCACGACGTGGCGGCATGCGTGACGCCATGCTGGATCGGCTGGCGCTCGACGCGACCCGCATTGAGGGGATGGCTGCCGCAACAGAGGAACTCATTGCGCTGCCGGACCCCGTGGGTGTCGTCGAGTCGGGATCGATGCGCCCCAACGGTCTGCAAATTCTCAAGACGCGGGTTCCCTTTGGCGTCATTGCGCTGATCTATGAGGCAAGACCCAATGTCACGGTGGATGCGGCGGCGCTTTGTCTCAAGTCGGGCAATGCCTGTCTGTTGCGTGGTGGAAGCGAGGCGTTTGCGACCAACCGGGCCTTGGCCGCGCTGATGCGCACCGCTCTGGAAGAGGTGGGGCTACCCAGCGATTGCATTGGTCTGGTGGAGGATACCTCCCGGGATACGGCTGCCCGCCTGATGAAGCTTAACGGCTATGTCGATCTGCTCATTCCGCGTGGTGGAGCCAACCTCATCAAAACAGTGGTGGAAACGGCTACTGTTCCAGTGATCGAAACGGGCGTGGGCAATTGCCACCTATATGTTGATCGTGCCGCCGACATTGAAATGGCAGTGCGCATTGTGAACAATGCAAAGACTTCCCGTCCGTCTGTTTGCAACGCGCTTGAGACGGTGCTGGTGCATCGTGACGTCGCCACAGTCTTTCTGCCCAAGATGAAAGCGGCGCTGGATCAACACAATGTTGAGCTGCGTGGCTGTCCTGAAACACGCAAAATTCTCAAGTCGGCTACCCCGGCCAGCGAAGAGGATTGGGCAACCGAGTTTCTCGACTATATCCTCGCGGTCAAGGTGGTCCATTCCCTTGAAGAGGCAGTCGAACACATCTCACGCTATTCTACTGGACATTCGGAGGGCATTGTGACGGGAGACCTTGACGCCAGCCGCAAATTTGTTGCCTGTGTGGACGCAGCTGCGGTCTATGTCAATGCCTCCACCCGCTTTACCGATGGTGGAATGTTTGGACTTGGCGCTGAGATCGGCATCTCAACCCAAAAGCTGCACGCCAGAGGCCCAATGGGTTTGCACGAGCTAACCTGCATCAAATATGTCATCAATGGGGATGGGCAGGTCCGATAACACTGCCAGTCCTTTTCCCCTTCAATCCGACATTGCCCCAGATCCGAGGCACAAGGAGAACACATGGAAAGAAATAACCGTATCCGTCGCACCCGCCGCCGAAGAATAGCCGGCCCATTGGGAATTTTGCTTTTTGTGCTGGCCATCATCGGCCTGATGGCTGTCATTCTATGGGTGGGGCATCTTGCCGTTTCTCTGTTCGACGATTCAGCTGCCGCTGCGCGTTATGAAAAATTTGTTCAACCAGTGGTGATGATGGATCCAGTACCTTTTGCCAGAATTGAAAACATTGACGAGATCACGCTGCTGCAATCCTCCCTGTGGGGGGCACTGCTGGGCGAGAACAGGGGAAACTATGCGCAGGACGATAATGGGCTGCTGCTGATTCCCTCATCCGATGTCGATGTGGCCGCTGCGCGACTGTTTGGACCGTCGGTGAGGCTCAATCACCAAACGTTTGACGACTATGATGTCAGCTATCTGTTCGATCCTGAAATCTCAGCCTATCGCGTGCCATATGTGGCCAAGGTGGCCTATTCACCCAAGGTGGTGAGCATCGACAAGAAGGGTGACACCATCTCACTCAAGGTGGGGTATGTTTCGCCCGGCAACATCCTGTCCACCAGTATGGCTGGGGAAAACGGCCAAAAAGGGCCTTTGCCCGACAAATATATGTATTACGATTTGCAAAACGGAGAGGATGGCTACTATATCAAGGCTGTCCGCGATCTGGAAAACGCCATGGCTATTTCTTAAAAACGAGCTAGGAAATACAAAATGGCCTCAGCTTATGAGGGCGGGCCACAAGGAACACCCCTTTTGCAACGATTGTACAGCAACAATTAACCGGCGGCAGTCACATCAGTGTGATTGCCGCCGGTTGACTTTTACTCAGGCATGTTGGATTTGCGCTTTTTCAGAAGCTCAGGCTGCACGACAACCGGTCTAGGCGTTGAGGAAATAAAAACATCCGAGACTTTTTTATCGGTTTTTTTTGGCTTCTTTACTTCTTTTTTAATATTTCTGTCACCCATGTTATTGCCCAGCTTTCTTTATTCAATCGTTGTGTCAGATCGTTTGTTCAGGAGCATGACACACTCCACATGGTCGGTGCGCGGAAAGAGATCCACCGCCTGAACGCGGCATGCAGCATAGCCGCGACGGGAAAATAGCGCAGCGTCGCGGGCAGCGGTTGCACTGTCACAGGAAACCATGACGACGCGGGAAGGATTCAGTCGTGCTATAGTGCCGATGAGGGAGGCGTCGCAGCCTTTGCGGGGAGGATCAAGGATTACGAGATCGGGATGCA
>JAVVPJ010000191.1:2396-2848 GCA_036655815.1 Oscillospiraceae bacterium | reverse complement strand
CTTCCTGCGGCGGTTCAACAAGGAGTGTGAACCCAAAATGAGAATGATTTCGGGGTACATGCCGCTCTTCTGGCTACTTTTGGCCGTTGGATTGGGTGTGCTCGAAGGGATTACCATTGATCTTGTGGCGCTCTGGTTCGCGCTGGGCGCGTTGGTTGCTGTTGTACCGGCGCTGTTGGGCGCTCCCTTTTGGGTGGAACTTCTGGTGTTTTTGGTTGTCAGCTTGCTGTCACTGATTTTTACCCGTCCGTTGGTGGCTGATGTACTCAAGGTCAAGAAAATCAGCACCAATGCCGACCGCATGATTGGCACCATGGGCGTGGTATGCGAGGCTATCTCCAACGTCGAAGAGAGAGGACGCGTCAAGGTGAGCGGATTGGACTGGGCAGCTCGTTCGGACGATGGAGAACCCATTTCAGAGGGCGAGCAAGTGCTCATCAAAAGCATTGATG
>JAVVPJ010000191.1:0-2386 GCA_036655815.1 Oscillospiraceae bacterium | reverse complement strand
CATCTAGAAACTTTTGAAACGCGAAAATGACGTTCAGCGTGGCAGAAAGCTTGAATCATCGGAAGCTTTTTTAAATCGATGTACCCTAGCGTGCAATAATCGTGTATTTTGGATCACGATACAAAGGAAACTGACAATAAAATTGGGGAGGTATCATTTATGCCCGGGTTTATCGCAACCTTCATGCTGCTCATTGTGATTGTTGTTCTGGTCATTCTGGTTGGCTCAAACGTGCGCATTGTGCCGCAGGCTACTGTTTATGTTATTGAGCGATTGGGCGCTTATCACTCAACCTGGGAGACAGGACTACACGTCAAGGTGCCGTTTTTTGAACGGATCTCCAAAAAAGTCTCGATCAAGGAACAGGTTGTGGATTTCAAACCCCAACCGGTGATCACAAAAGACAATGTTACCATGCAGATCGATACCGTGGTCTTCTTTCAGGTGACCGATGCCAAGCTGTACACCTACGGCGTTGAGCGTCCATTGTCGGCCATTGAGAATCTGACAGCCACGACACTGCGCAACATCATTGGTGATATGGAACTGGATCATACACTGACCTCACGTGATGTGATCAATACCCGCATCACCGCGATTTTGGATACCGCCACCGACAAATGGGGCATCAAAGTCAACCGCGTGGAGCTGAAAAATATCATCCCACCCCGCGAGATTCAGGACGCAATGGAGAAACAGATGAAAGCGGAGCGCGAACGTCGCGAGTCCATCCTGCGGGCAGAGGGCGAGAAGCGCAGCCAGATTCTGGTGGCAGAAGGTGAGAAAGAATCGACCATCCTACGCGCTGAGGCTGAAAAGCAGTCTGCCATTCTGCGCGCTGAAGCCGTGAAGGAACAGAAGATCCGCGAGGCGCAAGGTGAGGCAGAGGCTGTGATGATGGTGCAAAAGGCGATGGCTGATTCTATTAAGCTGTTGAACGAGGCTGCGCCTACCGATCGCGTATTGACCATCAAGGGGCTTGAGGCTTTTGCCAAAGCAGCTGATGGCAAGGCAACCAAGATTATCATCCCCTCTCAGCTTCAGTCGTTGGCCGGAATGGCTACCAGTCTGCGGGAACTGATGGTTGATAACACTGAAAAAATGTAAGATGTTTAAGGAAACGGATTGCTGAGGCAGTCCGTTTCTGACTATTCGCATAAATTAAGAACGCATTTTTTGACATTTTACACATCGATGACAATCTTCGCGTTTTCTGATGGCAAACTGTTGAATTTTAGAAGCGGATCGTTTAAAATGAAACTGTATTTCTCGACGATTTGGATGAGGAGGTGCGCAATGAGTCGCTTGCAGATATGCGGCGATAGCCGGCAAGGGGGGCTTTGTTGTTTTGCGCCCTCACACTTTGTTCAGGGCCGGATTGCAGCCATACGCCCAAGCCGCGGCATAAGCGCCGCGGCTTGGCTTCTTTTTGCAAATAATCAGGGAGGAATCAATCAGTATGAAAAAAGTAGCTATTATCATGGGATCGGATAGCGATCTCCCGGTTCTTAAGCCCGCTTTTCAGGCGCTGGCCGAGCTGGGAATTCCCTGTGAGGCGCATGTATTGTCAGCCCATCGCACCCCCGTTGAGGCGGCTGCCTTTGCAAAGGGGGCGCGGGATCACGACTTTGGTGTGATTATTGCGGCGGCAGGTAAGGCGGCCCATTTGGCTGGTGCCTTGGCTGCACAAACCACGTTGCCTGTCATTGGTATTCCGGTGAAATCCTCGACACTCGACGGGCTGGATGCTTTGTTGGCGACCGTGCAAATGCCGTCTGGCATTCCGGTGGCTACCGTTGCGATTGACGGTGCACAAAATGCGGCGCTGTTGGCGGCACAGATCCTGGCTGTTTCCGATCGAGATGTGGCTGCGGCACTTGATATGCAACGGGTCAAGATGCATGAGTCGGTGCTCAAAAAGGATGCGGCGCTCGATATTGTATCCCTGCTCAAGGACTCATTATAATCATATATAGGGGGAAAAGAATATGGCAGTTTATAAAAAAGGCGCACAACTTTATGAGGGCAAGGCCAAGAAGGTCTATGCGACCGACGATCCCAACGTCGTCATCGTGGACTACAAGGACGATGCCACCGCTTTTAATGGCCTGAAAAAGGGCACGATTGTCGGCAAGGGTGTGATCAATAATCGCGTATCCAATTACATGATGGGGTTGCTGGCTCAGGAAGGTGTGCCCACTCATGTGATTGAGCAGATCTCAGACCGTGAGACAGCTGTCAAAAAGGTTACGATTGTGCCGCTTGAGGTCATTGTGCGCAATGTGTCAGCCGGCTCTATGGCACAGCGTTATGGCGTTGCCGAGGGCATTCGTTTCAAGAGCCCCGTGGTTGAGTTTTCCTACAAGAACGATGAGCTGGGCGATCC